>JBMOHX010000293.1:0-5173 GCA_049317625.1 Phycisphaerales bacterium | reverse complement strand
ACCCTGCACCGTGCGGAAGAGGGCGGACCGCAGCTCGATCGCCGTCGAGTCGCCCAGCAGCACGCCGCCCTTCTTGGTCGTCTCGTTGTACTTGGTGTAGTTCTCGATCCGGTCCACGGCGGTGTTGAACACCTCGACGAACGCGCCGATGGCCGTCTCGATCGCCGCGGTGTCGCTCGAGACCGTGAGGCCGATGGCCTCGGTCGTCACCTGCTTCAGGTCGATCCGCACACCCGCGAGCAGCGTGTCGACCGTGTTCGTCGATCCGCCGGCGACGAGCGCCCGCGCGGGATCATTGGCCCCGAAGAACACACGCGAGTCCTGGCCCGCGTCGAGTGTGGTCAGACCAAAGTCCACGCCCGCGCTCCCGAGCACGAACCGGCCTTCACGCCCCGAAACCGAGCTCGACATGCTGAGCCTGAACGGTGTGGTGCCGTCCCCGTCGCGGATCACCGAGGCCGTGACGCCCGCGCCCGCCGCGTTGATCTTGGTTGCGATCCCCGCCAGCGTGTCCGTCGCCGACAGCTCGATCCGGCGCTCGAGGCTCCCGTTGATCACGTTGCCGCTCCCAACGGCCGACGCCTCGCCCCGGATGTTCAGCAGCTTGGCCACTGTCCCCCGTGTGTCCTCGACCTTGATCTTCACCGACCCCGCCGTCTGGCCGCTGGGGATGTCCTCGTAGATCTCCATCCCGTCGCCGTTGGAGTTCACCCGCGCCCGCACACGCAGCCCGCGGCTGTTGATCTCATCGATCACGTCTCCCAGCGTCGCGGAGTCCGAGCCGATGTCCACTTCCCCGACCGCGCCCGTCGAATCCGTGATGGTGAACTTGCCCGTGCCGATCCCGCGCCCGCCGTTCATCGCCGAGAGCAGGGTGCCCCGGCCGATGTACCGGTGCTGGAGGTTGCTGCCTTCCTTCGTCGAGGCCGCTACCCCGCTCGCGCCCGTCGAGATGCCCAGCGAGGCCGCGCTGTCGTTTCCCGTGGTTCCCGTGATGATCAGGTTGCCCGTGCCGCCCGTGTTGTCCGTGATCATCAGGCCGGTCCCGTTCGCGTTCATCGACGCCGTGACCCGGGCCGCGCCGCTCACGGTGCCCGACGCCGCGGTGATCGCGGAGAGCACATCGGCCACGGTGCCCGCGCCTGAGACATTCACCGAGAACGAGTAACCCGAGCGGGTCGTGAAGCTCAGCGCGCCGTCCCCGCCAACGCCGGCACCCCCGTTCAGGCTCGACGCCAGCGTGGAGTTCAGCCCCGCGAGAAGACGCTTGCCCTGCAGCAGCGACGAAGCACCGCCCCCCGCGCTGATCAGCCCCAGCTCCGCGGCGGTCGTCCCGTTGTTCTCGGTCACCGAGAGGGTCCGGGTGTTCTGCGTGTCGTTGATGATCAGCCGCCCGTTGGTCGAGTCGATGGAAGCGCTCACCCCGGTCACGCCAGCGTCGGAGAGCGCTTCGTTGATGCGGTCCACGGCGCCGCCCACGGTGGTCACCGCGCCAGCGACCTTCGTCAGCGTCAGCTCCGCTCCCCGCAGCTCGTACACATCGCCGAGGTTGACCGATACCTCGGTGACGTCGCTCCCGTCATCCACGCTGATCTTGAACGAGTACCCGTCGACCGTCGAGGTCGGGCGGATGCTCACGCCGACCCCGTCGTTCAGCGCGGCGAGCGATGTGTTCGCGTTCAGCCCGTACACCGTCGAACCCGTCAGCGTGCCCGTCGCCGTTCCCGCGATACCCAGACTCGTCGCCGTCGTGTACCCGCCCGCATCGGCGACCGTGAACGACCCCCCGAGCGTGTCGGTGACGACGAACCGGCCGTCCTGGACCTTCGCCGTGACGCGGGCCGTGCCGTTGTTGTTGATCGCGTCGAGCACCTCGTTGACCGAGGTCGCACGCGAGAGATCGATCGTCGCCGAACGATTGCCCGAGTCGGTGATCGTGATGCGGCCGCGCGAGATCCCCGCGCCGTTCCGCAGATCCGACAGGCTCACGTCGCGGTCGAGCCGGGCGTCCGCACTCTCCAGCGTGATGCTCGTCGCGCCCACGGCGGAGGTGTCCCGGTTCGCGAAGCCCCGCGACATGACCTGCTGCGTCGACACCAGTCGATCAACCAGCATCCGATACGAACCCTCCGCGGCTGTGTTCGACGCCGTCGCCGTCACCGAGGCCTCGTCCGAGCTGGTCGCCTTCTTCGTTTGGAAGGTCTTGGACTCGCGGAACTTCCCCGAGGCCGTCTTGAGGGCCGTCAGCTTGCTGTTGAGGTCCAGATACGCCGCGTTCTGGAGCTGCAGCTGCGCGATCCGCGCCTGCGCCTGGGTCCGCGGGCGTGCCTCCACGGCAAGGAGCTGAGAGATCAGCGAGCCGGTGTCGATACCGCTGAAGATTCCCACGCCGGAGGTGATTCCGCCCATCCTTGGACTCCTCTGCCCGCCTGTGGCGGGCACCTCGTCACGCCGCCTTCCGACCTTCTCGCCAGCCAGGAAGCGCCGCCTCCAGGGCCAGAGACCCGCGACGCGCAGCCGGTGCCACGTCCGGGCACGCCGGATCGCACGAACCCCTGCGCGCACTCGGAGTCGTTAGTCCGCGCCGCTCGAGACCGAGCAGGTCGGACATCCAACTCGAAACCACCCGCCCGTACTGCCGACGGAGCTCCGGGCTGATGAAACTCGTTCGGGTCCCGTTCATGCGACTCCCATCGTCTACGCCCATAGAATCGGCCCATTGAACTGGGGGGCTTCACTGTGGGCCCCCCCTTCGGCGGGAGTTGTCCCACGGGGCTCGACCCACACCCCCCGCGGTGCCGATATCTCCGGGTCTCACCCAGCGAACACACCTATGCACCCGCTCCCACGCCACATCAAGTCACTCACGCTCGTGCTCTCCGCGGCCACCTTGCTCCATTGCGTCGCTCTGATGGTGTTCGCCTTCGTCGCCGCCGGCCGCCCGATCTGGATTCTGTTTGGATTCGAGCTCGTGGTCGCGGTGTGCGCGGTCCTCGGCGGCCTGTTCGCGCGAGGGAAGTTCCAGGAAGGTCAGGGGCTGGCGGCGGTCTGCATCGGCGGATCGATCGCGGTCTGTTCGCTGCTCGCGTGGCTCGCGGCTTCGAAGGTGACCATCAGCGTGCCGGGTGGCGCGTTCGTGATCAAGTCCTACCTCGTGACGAGGCTCGCGGTCGGGGCCTGGTTCACGGCGGTCGCGGCACTCGCCGTGCTCTCGCGCAACCGCGCGTCCCTGTCGTACGTCCGATGGGCGCTCGTCGGGGGCGCGGGCCTCGCGATCGTCGGAGCGGCGACGGTGTTCGGACGCGGAACGATCTCGGCATGGTTGAGCGGTGCCCCTGGCGTAGTGCAGACCGTTCTCGTGGGCTTGCTCTTTGTCGTCGTTGGAGTCTTGGTGTGCTTGACCGGTCACTGCACCATCAGGGCATTTGAACTCGGTCGCCCCGCCGACCCGGCTCAGCCCGCCACCACGCGCCCGCCGCACACCACCTGACGCACACACCGACCCCCGAGTCGGAAGGCCAGGTCACGCTCGTCCTTGGTGTCCAGCAGGCAGAGGTCCGCCCTCGCACCCCGCTCGATGACGCCCGCATCGGACAGCCCAAGCACCGCGGCACCGTTGCGGGTCGCGGCGCACACCGCCTCCTCGAACCGCAAGCCGCACTTCCGAACGGCTGTCGCCATCGCCAGCGGCATCGAAAGTGAAGGCGCCGAGCCCGGATTGCAGTTGGTCGCGATCGCCGCGGCACCACCCGCGTCGATGAGGGGTCGGAGCGACGCGAACCGTCCGTCCAGGTGGAGTCCGCAGATCGGTAGCGCGACCCCGACGGTGCTGGACATTGCGAGCAAGGAGAGCGTCTCCGGCGACGACGCCTCCAGATGATCAACGCTCGCAGCGCCCAGGCCGACGCACATCGGAACCCCGCCGAGGTCTGTGAACTGATCGACATGGGCCCGAACAGGATGTCCGAGCTCGAGGGCACGCCGCAGGAGCGTGGTACCCTCGTCCAGCGACCACGCACCCCGTTCGATGAACGCGTCCACAGCGCACGCCGGGAAGCAGCGATGGACCTCGTCGAGTGTTTCGAGCGTCGTGAGCCGCGCGAACCCCGGAACATCGGGGTCGATTGCGCGGCCGAGCAGCGCCGTGGCGACCACGCGTCCGGGCCATCGCGATGCGCTCTCGGTGATCGCTTCCAGCATCTTGATCTCATCACGCGTCGACAGGCCGTACCCGCTCTTGATCTCGACGGTCGTCGTCCCCTCCGCCAGGCAGCGTTCGAGCCGTTCGTCGAGCCGTTCGCTGAGTTCGCCGCGTGTGGCCGCTCGAACCGCCCTCACCGTGGACATGATCCCGCCGCCCCGCGCGAGGATCTCGAGGTACGGCACGCCGCGCAGCTTCATCTCCCACTCGTCGAGACGGTCTCCCGCCCAGCAAAGATGCGTGTGGCAATCCACAAACCCTGGGATCACCACGCGGCCTGCCGCGTCGAGGACCCGCGCCGCCTGCTGAGTCACAGGCTCACCGATCCGGATCTCGTCGATGCGGCCGGAAGCCACCACGATCGACGCCCGCGGCAGCACCCGCAGCACGCTCATCTGCCCGCCCCTCGCCGGCAGCGATGCGGGTGCCGGCGTGACCACCCGCGCGTTGGTGATGATCAGGTCCGGGTGGTTCATGCGGGGCGCTCGCTGAGGCCTCGGAGAAAGGTGAGAAACAGGTGGCAGGCGACGCGCGCCGTCCGGCCGCCGACGTCGTGCGTTGGGCACAGCTCCATGAGGTCGAAACACACCACGCGCGGGTCGCGCCCCGCCCACAGCGCCGCGGCCTCCAGTTCGCGCACGCTCCAGCCCGCGGGATTGATCGCGCTCACCCCAGGCGCGTGCGCGGCGTCGAGCACGTCAAGGTCCATGCTGACGAACATCCTCGCGTGAGCGGGTCGGTCGGGCGGTGCCCAGCGGGTGCAGATCTCGCCGCGGTGCCGGAGGAACCAGTCCGTGTGTTCCTTCGAGTTCACGATGGGGTTCAGGCCATGCACCCGAAGCGGACCCGCGTTGCACTCTTCGACGAGCCTGCGGAACGGCATCCCGCTCCCGGTTGTTTCGCGCACGTCGAGGTGCGCGTCGAAGTACTCTCCGGCCAAAGGCCCGTGCACGGCGCAGACGCCGCGCACGA
>JBMOHX010000292.1:0-5176 GCA_049317625.1 Phycisphaerales bacterium | reverse complement strand
GCCCTTGACACTCTTGGGCCGGAGGCCCAAGCCACGACGCACTCTTGGGCCGGAGGCCCAAGCCACGGGGCACTCTTGGGCCGGGGGCCCAAGCTACCGCTATCCTCAGCCGTGCCCCTCCGCGTCGACATCGTCACGACCTTTCCCGAGATGTTCGGCACCACCCCGCCGGCCGCGTTGGGGGTCTCTATCCCCGGACGCGCGGTTCGTGCTGGGGCACTTGAAGTCGTCGCGACCGACATTCGGGCGTTCTCCGACAACAAGCACAAGAAGACCGATGACCGGCCCTTCGGCGGTGGGCCTGGGATGGTCATGATGTGCCAGCCTCTGTGGGACTGTGTCGCGTCCGTCGAGGCCGCGGATCCTCGGCCCTGCCGTCGCCTGCTCACCAGCCCGCAGGGCGCGCCGCTGACGCAGGCGCTGGTTGAGGAACTCGCCGCGTTGCCGCGGCTGCTGATCATCGCGGGCCACTACGAGGGGATCGACGAGCGTGTGATCGAGGCGCTCGGGCCGCAGGAGGTCTCCATCGGGGACTACGTGCTCTCCGGGGGGGAGCTCGCCGCGTTGGTACTGGTGGACGCCGTGGCTCGCCTCCTCCCCGGCGTGCTGGGGGACGCGGAGTCGAATGTGCAGGACAGCTTCTCGGTCTTCGAGGGGGACGGGCGGCTGCTGGACTGCCCCCACTACACCAAGCCCCGCGAGTGGGAGGGCCGGTCGGTGCCCGACGTGCTTCTGTCGGGAAATCACGAGGCGATCGCGCGTTGGCGGCGGGAGCAGCGGCTGGACCGGACTCGGGTTCGCCGTCCCGACCTGCTCGCGGGCGATTCTGCGGAAGGTTCGTGTTCGGATCGCGTCCGCCCCGTTGTCCCGCCCGAGGCTGAGGCCTAGCATACCCTTCCCCCCGGTCTGTCCCGGTGGGTCAAAACAGGTGAACTATGGGCCAGCAGCAGATCATCGAATCCATCAACGCCGAGTCGCTCCGCAAGAGCACGATCCCCTTCCAGGTCGGCGACACCATCAACGTCTCCTTCCTCATCGTCGAAGGTGACAAGAAGCGCGAGCAGGTCTTCCAGGGCGTCGTCCTGGCCCGCACCGGCCGCGGCATCACCGAGATGGTGACCATCCGCAAGGTCGTCGACGGCGTCGGCGTCGAGCGTATCTTCCCCCTCTCTTCGCCCCTCGTCGGCGATATCGAGATGGTGCGTCGCGGCGACTCGCGTCGTGCGAAGCTCTACTTCCTCCGCAAGCGCCAGGGCAAGAGCCAGCGCCTCCGGGATCGCCGCCGCGGCATGAAGCACACGACGGGCGACAAGCGCGTCCAGGGCTGATCGGGTCGCAACTCTTCAAGCACGAGCCGCCCGCCGACCGCGGGCGGTTTTCTTTTGGCGATGCGGGTGGCCTGCCCGCTCCGCGTCGCGCAGATACCCTCCGTCATGCGCGCCATCGTCGTCACCCGCAAGGGCTCACCGGTCTCCCCCAACATCGAGTTCCGCACCGACTGGCCGGACGTCGGCCCGCCCGGTGCCGGGCAGGTCCTGATCAAGACGCTCGCGAGCGCGTTCAACCAGATGGACCTGTGGGTCGGCCGCGGCGTCCCGGGGCTTGATCTCGCGTACCCGCGCGTCTCGGGCTGCGACGCCTGCGGCGTGGTGGAGGCCGTGGGTGCCGGCGTTGATCAGTCTTGGGTGGGACGGCGCGTCATCGTGAACGCGGCGGTCCGCCAGCCCGAGCGCGTGCTCCCCGATGATCCGCCCGGCTCGACGCTCGCGCCGAACTTCGAGCTGATCGGCGAGCACCACAACGGGATGTTCGCGGAGAAGTTCCTTGCGCCCGCGGCGAACATCGCGTGCGTGGGGCAGTGCGACGCGGTGCAAGCCGCGGCGTTTGGGCTGTGCGCGCTCACCGCGTACTCGATGGTTGTGGGCAAGGGGCAGCTTCGCGCGGGGCAGAGCGTGCTGATCACCGGGATCGGCGGCGGCGTGGCGACCTCGGCGCTGTCGATCGCGCTGCACCTGGGGTGCACGGTGATTGTCACGAGCCGGCACGCGTGGAAACTCGAGAAGGCGAAGTCACTCGGCGCGCATCACGCGGTGCTCGACGAAGGGACCGACTGGTCGAAGCAGGTGCGGGCGCTGACCGCGAAGCGCGGCGTCGACATGGCCATCGACTCCTCTGGTAAGGCCACGCACCTCAACTGCATCAAGAGCCTCGCGCGCGGCGGGGCGTATGTCACGCCGGGTTGCACAAGCGGGCCGGACGCGACGACCGACCTCGCCCGCATCTTCTGGAATCAGTTGCGTGTGCTCGGCTCGACGATGGGCAGCAACGAGGAGTTCGCAGAAGTCGCCGCGCTCTTTCGCGCGGGCAAACTTTGGCCTGTGGTCGGACACGTGTACGACGCCGAGCACGCTGTCGAGGCGTACCGGCTGCTGGAAGCGGGCGACCAGTTCGGCAAGATCGTCCTCCGCTGGCCGTGATCAGCGTTTGACCTTGCCGAAGTTCTCCGGCACGCGCCGCTGTTCGAGGGGCACGAGGTCGCGTGGCGAAAGGCCCAGGTCCATTAGTTTGTGCACCCGCCCGCACTCGGTGCACCGCACGGAGTTGCGAGTTGGGTCCGGATCGAGCCCGACGGTCTGTACTTGCAGACCCAGCAGCGACTGGCCGCACGCGGGGCAGTCGGCCCGGCGCAGCTCGCGTCGGAGCAGCACGTAGAGCACCAAGTCGCGAGTGAGAAGCCCGGCGCACAAAGGCGCCGCGACCGAGGTCACCGCCAAGAGAATGACCTTCCCCGTCACCGATGCCGGGATCGGAACGTAGCTCGAGAGCGGGAGGAACTGGTGCGCCACGACCCACGCGGTCGGCCACAGCACAAGGGTGACAACGCTCACGAGCAGAGGGAGCTTCGCGGTCCAGGGCGCACAGTTGGCCCAGGCGTCGCCGACGTGCTTCTCGCACTCCTCGTCGCTGAGGTGGTCGAACTCCTCAAACGCCCGCCACGGCTTGAAGACCGGCATCCGCACCCGCGATACTCCCGCGCCCGTTACTTGGTTGTGTCGACCGCGGTGGGGAAGAGGAACTTGAGCGCGGCCGGTGCCCGTGCCGCCCAGGCCTTCTCGTTGTGCTCCGCGGCCTCGTCCACCTGCACCATCAGCCGGTCCGCGCCGAGCCCCTTCTTCTTGAGCATCGCCTCGAGCTCACGGGTGTTGGAGACCATGCGTCGGTTGGTTTCCTCTTTGTCGCCCGCCTCACGCCCGCCGACACCGATGAACACGCGGCTTGGTACCGACTGCCAGCGATCGAGGATCGCGGTCCACCCGTCGTTGGAAGCGCCGAACGAGAGGCTCTCGAGGTAGAGAAGCCCGAAGACGTCCGGCGCGTCAGCCGCCGCGAGCACGCTGATCGCCGCGCCGAGCGAGGATCCGCCGACGCCGGTGTTCTCAGGCCCCGTCGCAACGCGGAAGGCCCTCTCGATGCGGGGCATCACGTCGCTTCTGAGCCACCGCACATGAACCGCGCCCTGGGGTTCGACGCCTGGTATGAACGCGCCGGGCAGGTATTCACTCATTCTCCCAGCACCACTGTGCGGGATCCCCACGATGATGAACGGCGTCGCCCGCGATTTCTCGAGCAGCGCGGTCGCGGTCTCGTCGAGCCCCCACTCCGCCGGCACACCAGGGTGAGCCGCGAAGAGGTTCTGGCCGTCGTGCATGTACAGCACCGGGTATCGCTTCGCCGCATTCTCCGGCGCGTCGTACCCCGGCGGCAACCACACGAGCAACTCGCGCTCGCGCCCACTTGCGTCGCCCGCGCCGCCCGAGACCTGCACACGCCGAACCGTGCCGGTCACCTCGATCGCGCGATACGGGTCGGTCGCCCTGGCCGCGGCGTATTCGGGCAGTTCATCGCCCCAGTGCGGCACGACGAACTCGAGCTTGGGCTGCTCGCCCTGCGCGAGTTTGGAGGCGTCGATGGGGGCGAGCGTGCGGTTCTTCACCTTGCTCATGTCGGGGGCGAGCTCTTCGAGCTCCCACGTCCCGCGGGTGAACTTGAACTCGATCGGCTTGCCGTCGATGGGAGCGGGTATCTGGATCCGCCAACGCATGTCCGACTGCGCCGACAGCTTGAACGCGGCGTCGCCCGGATTCCAGTTGTTGAACGAGCCCGCGACGTAGATGGGGGAGTCTGGAGAAGCACGGCCCGACTTGTCCTCGACGATGATGACGAACCCTTGCGGGAGCGACTCGGGTTGGACGAGTGTCGGAGGTTCCGCCGCGGGCGATCCCGGCGCAGGGGATCCCGGCTCGGCGGCGGTGTGCGCAGCCCCGAACACTCGGAAGGCCGAGTTGTTCGTGCCGGTGTCACCTGCACCGGCCCCAACCGCCTGCATTTTCGTCGGCGGGTGGCGGAGCGAGATGACGACGGCCCACATGATGAGCGTGAGCGCCGCGAGGGGTCCGATCAACCACGCCGTGAGCCAGTAGTTCTGTCGTCGCATACTGAAGCGTACGAGTCCGCGGCCCGCGGGGTCGCGCTTCAGGCCATCGCTTTTTCGTAGAACTCGGCGACCTTCTTCCAGTTCACCACATTCCACCAGGCCCCGACGTAGTCGGGCCGGCGGTTCTGGTACTTGAGGTAGTACGCGTGCTCCCACACGTCCAGACCCAGGATCGGGGTGCCCTCGCATCCGGCGATGGCCTTGCCCATCAGCGGATTGTCCTGGTTGGCGGTGGAGACCAGCGACAAGGATCTGCCGCTCACGACAAGCCACGCCCACCCGGACCCGAAGCGACCGGTCGAGGCGGCGAGGAACTTCTCTTTGAACGCGTCGAGCGAACCGAAGGTCGAGTCGATCGCCGCTTTGAGCGCACCGGTGGGCTCGCCGCCGCCGCCGAGGCCGGCCGGGGCGAGCAGCTCCCAGAACATCGAATGGTTCACGTGGCCACCGGCGTTGTTGCGCACGGCGTTGCGCTTGTCATCGGGAAGTTCGGCCAGCTTGGTGATCAGCTGCAGGCCGGTCCACTCGGCGAAGGGAGTGCCCTCGATCGCCTTGTTGGCGTTGGTGACGTACGCGTTGTGGTGCTTTCCGTGGTGAATCCCCATCGTCTGGGAATCGATGTACGGTTCGAGAGCATCCAACGCATAGGGAAGCGCAGGCAACGTCAGCGGCATAGCATGA
>JBMOHX010000291.1:0-5183 GCA_049317625.1 Phycisphaerales bacterium | reverse complement strand
CCGCGGTGGGGAGGACCACCATCGACGCGACCAGGCCGCAACTGATCACGCCCGACAGAACGGCGCGGATGGCCTTGTCCTGGAGCCAACGTCTTCTACGGGAGTTACGGCGCGTCATTGGTGTTCACCTTGATCGTTTTGTCGATCCGCCTCATGAGGCCCATGAGCGTCTTGCCGGGGGCGAGTTCCTGGAAGTCATGCTTGAAGTTCGCCGCGAGGAAGGCGCAGCTTTGGGCCCAGCGTACGGGGCTTGTCAGCTGCTCGACCAGGCGGAGCCGGATGGTATCAGCTATCGACTGTCCGCTCTGTTCCTGGTGGGCTGCCGCGGTGACATTCGAGATGACCGGGCAGCGGGGGGCTCGGAGCGGGGTCTGTGCGAGCCCCTCGGCGAGCCGCGCCGCCGCCTGGCTCATAAGAGGGGAGTGGAATGCCCCCGCGACCGGGAGCGCGGCGGAACGGATCGAGAGAGACTCGGCGACCTTCGCGGCGCGGTCGCAGGCGTTGCGGTGGCCGCTCAGCACCACTTGTCCCGGCGCGTTGAAGTTCGCGCACACGAGCACATCGGTCTGGCGGGCGTCGTCCGCGATGGTCTGGGCCTGCTCGTCGGTGGCGCCGATGAGGGCGAGCATCGCGCCGCCGCCACCGGCCCTAGCTTCCGGAGAGTCCGCCGCATCTTGCATGGCGCGGCCCCGCAGGGTGACCAGTTCCAAGCCGTGCTCGAAATCGAGCGCCCCTGCCACCGTCAGCGCCGTGTACTCGCCGAGGGAGAGGCCAGCGGTCGCGGCGAGGGGGGCGTTGACGGAATCGGATCCGGCGCGGGCGAGGAGGGCGCGCCAGCAGGCGATTGAAGCGACGTAGATCGCGGGTTGACTCGCGTCGGTTTGGTTGAGACGCTCGGCGGGGCCCTCGAAGCAGAGGGTGGAGAGGGGCGGACCGAGCCGGCCGGCGAGTTGGCGGTCTGCCTGGTCGAAGGTCGCGCGGGCCTCGGGTGAGGCGTCGAACCAGGCGCGGCCCATCTCGACGGCCTGAGCGCCCTGGCCGGGGCACAGGATGACTTGCGGGGAGTTCATGGGCGGGGAGTGTATCGCACGGGGGATCAGAGTTGCCAGAGGCTGCTGCCCCAGGTCAGTCCGCCGCCGAAAGCGAGGAACATCACTTTCATTCCCGGCTTGACGCGGCCTTCGCGTGTGAGTTCATCGAGGCAGAGGGGCACGGAGGCGGCCACGGTGTTGCCGACCCGATCGATGTTCACGTACAGCTTGTGCTCGGGGAGGTTGAAGCGTTCGCGCGCAGATGAGAGGATGCGGGCGTTGCTCTGGTGGCAGACGTAGAGGTCGATCTCTTCGGGCTTTACCGAGGCTTTTTCGAGGGTCTCGGCGATGAGGTTGGGAAACGTGCTCACTGCGAACTTGAAGACCGCGGCACCGTTCATATGCACGTGATCAAGGTCGTCGGCGTTGGGGGGCACGCCTTCGGGGAAGTCGAAATCGCAGTGGGGGACGTAGATCTCTCGCCACCCTTTGCCCGCCGCGTGGATCGACTGAGCGAGCAAGCCCTTGGTGGTGTCGTCGGTCGCCTTCAGCACGACAGCGCCGGCGGCGTCGCCGAAGATGATGGCGGTGCCGCGGCCGTTGGTCGAGTAGTTCATGAACTTGGAGATGCAGTCGGCGCCGACGAGGCCGATGGTGTTGTACGCGCCGCCTCGGATCATGTCGTGGGCGATGTTGAGGCCGAAGACAAAGCCTGAGCAGGCGGCGTTCAGGTCGAACGCACCGGCGGTCTGGGCGCCGAGTCGATCGGCGACGAGGCAAGCGGTCGCGGGGCACTCCATGTCCGGGGTCATCGTGGCGACGATGAGCAAGTCGAGGTCTTGAGGGGTGAGGTGTGCCGCGGAGAGGGCCTTGGCCATCGCGGCGGCGCTGAGCGTGGAGGTGCGTTCACCCTTTGCGGTATCGGCGACGTACCTGGTGTGGATGCCGGTCCGCTGAACGATCCACTCGTCGGAGGTCTCCATCAGTTTTTCGAGGTCTTTGTTGGAGAGGGTGCGCGAGGGGAGAGCCGAGCCGGTGCCTGCGATGCGTACGCCGCGGGCCGGTCTTGACTGCGTCATCTTGGGGGCTCCATCAGACTCTCGCCCGGCGGGTCAGGTGCCCGCGGGTTCTCGAGAGGGCGGGGTTGCGGGGATCGGCGGGGCGGTTTCGGGCGGGGCACCGACTTCGGTGAGGCGGGTCACGATCGCTTCGTTCACCCCCGCGTTGACGAAGTTCCGGCAGTTCCGGATCGCGGCCCGCATGGTACGGGCCTCGCTGCTCCCGTGCGCGATGAAGCAGGCGCCGTTGACCCCCAGGAGGGGAGCGCCGCCGTGCTCGTGGTAGTCATTTTTCGCGTAAATGGACTTCACGACGGGTTCGAAGTCCAGAGCGAGCTTCGGGTTCTGCAGCATGATCTCCGCCGCGATCGCCTTGAAGAGGCTCTTTGCCATTCCCTCCATGGCTTTCAGGAGGGTGTTGCCCACCAGACCGTCGGTGATGACGACGTCGGCCATGCCCTCGAAGAAGTCGCGGCCCTCGACGAAGCCGACGAAGTTCAGCGACGGGGTCGCTTTCAGCAGGTCACGGGTTTCCTTGATCATCCCGGTGCCCTTGCCCTCTTCGCTGCCGATGTTCATGAGCGCGATGCGGGGGCGTTCGAGACCGAGGATGCGCTTGGCGACGACGTCCGCCATCACGCCGTACTGCCAGAGATGCTCGGGCCGCGGCTCGGGGTTCGCGCCCGCGTCGACGAGCACGACGGGGCCGGCGAACCCGGGCACGGTCACGGTGATGCCGGGGCGGATGACGCCGGGGATGCGCCGCATGTGGAGCATCGCCGCGGCGACGCAGGCACCGGTATTGCCGGCGCTGATCACACCGTCGCACCGGTGGGGGTGTCCCTCGGCGCCGTACTGGTGCATTTTGACGATGGACGACTCGGTCTTGGCGCGAACGCTCTTCGCGGCGGACTCGCCCATCTCGATGACTTGTTCGCAGTCGACGAGGTCGATGCGGGGATCGTCCTCGCGGATGCCGCGTTCGCGGAGAAGTTCGATGATCTCGGCGCGGCGGCCGAAGAGGACGAGCTGATCACCGGGTGGGAGTTCGGCGAGGGCGAGGACACAGCCCTTCAGGATGGCGTCGGGCGCGTGGTCGCCACCGTAGACATCGACTCCGATGCGGATGGGCCTGTCTCGATGTGCGTGCTGCCTGATGTGGTTCGACACCGCGTCCTTCCGCAGGGATCACAACAACGAACAGCGCACCCGGAATCGGCGCGGGCGAAGCGGGTGCCGCGACCGGCCGAAGCGGGTCGGTTTTACTTCTTCTTCTTGGGGGAGCCGATCCCGAGCTTCGGCACCTTCACCTTGAGGCCAGCGCGGACGTAGCCAGATTCGTCGCAGGCCTTGTGGTGAGACTTGGGCTGTCCGGAGAGCGGGCAGTTGGTGGGCACCTGGGCCACGAGAGCGTGGTGAGAACGGCGGCGACGGGTGCGACCGTAGCTTTGCCTCATTGGGGGCAGCATGCGAACACTCCTAACGAACACCCCGTCGCGGGAGCGACGGGCGGGGACGGAAACCGAACGCGGGGACGAGTCCCCAGTCGAGAAGGCTAGGGGCGGCAAGAGGAGGTGTCAACGGTGGGGCGAGGAGGAGGGGCAGGGGGAGATGGAGAAGAGTGGATTTTGCGACTGGGAGGCAGGGAGGGTTGATCGGCGGGGGAGGAGGCGTCCTATAGTGACCGTCCCGGAGCGGACGCGATTGCGGCCATTCGGGGTAGACGCCCTCCTAGCTCAGTTGGTAGAGCAGCTGACTCTTAATCAGCGGGTCGAAGGTTCGAGTCCTTCGGGGGGCATTAGGATAGATTGCACCGAATTGAAAGTGTCCGAAAGAGCCTGATTTTCAGGCTCTTTTTGATTTTTGGCCTGACCCGGTTTCAGCTCGGTTCGACCACTTTCGGCTCCCTGCTGCGCCGGATTCTGCACCGCTTTCTTGAACGCCCCTTGGTGGCTCAAGGCTGCCTCGAAGTCGGATTCCCGCACACTTAGATAGTGCTGGGTCGCCACCGTCGTCGTGTTTCCGAGCCAGTGGCAAACGACGTGGATGGGGAACCGCTCGGTGAGTTCGGTCTGGGCAGAGGCCCGAAGGTTGTGCCACGCCCGGGGCCACGGCTCGATGCCCGCCCGTCGGATGATCCGCTTGAGCTGGGTGCCAAGATTGACCCCGGCGCGGCGGTACCGATCGGTAAAGACGTGCTCCGCTCCATCGGGTGCCGCCTCGAAGGCGTTGCGGAGATAGGGGGCCACCTCCGGAAAGAGGGGGATCACCCGCGTCTCGCGATTGGCATGGGCGGCGGTCTTGCTCGCCCGGACGGTGATACGGCCACGATCCCAGTCGATGTCCTGCCAACAAAGCGCCATGTGCTCGCTCGGGCACCGGAGCCCGGCGAATCGGGACAGCACGATCAAGAGCCGCCATTCATTGCCGGGACAGGTATCGAGCACCCGCATGATCTGGTCTCGCGGCACAAAGCGAAGGCGAGCGGTGTTGGTCTGGCTGCCAGCCTTCACGTCGGCGAAAGGGCTGTCCTCAACGTACTTCAGCTTGATGGCCCTGCGGTAGACTTGGCGAGCGACCTTGATGAACTTGGCGGTCGTCGCTTGGGCGAGGCCAGCATCTCGCATCGCCCGCTTGAACCCTTCGGCATCCGTCGGCGTGATTGTCCCGATGAGGCGATCCGCGCCGAAATGCTGCTCCAGGTATTTGCGAGCCGCCTTGTAGTTCTTCTCTGTCGATGGCTTGACGGTGATGGAATCGAGATAGCGATCAAAGAGCGTGCCGAGCGTGACGCGGGTATGTCCGGCCAACAGGGACTCGGGCGGCAGCAACTGCGCCAGGCGCTCGTCCTCAGGCATGGCCTCCAGGGCTTCGAGCGTGATGGCGCCCTGCACCGACAGGCCGCCCGTGTCGATACGGCGCAGGGCCGACAGGTGAGCACCACACCCGAGCGCGGCGCCAATGTCCTCGCCCAGAGTGCGGATGTAGGTCCCTTTGCTCACCGTGGCCCGAATGCGCAGCGTCGGATGCCCGGTGGTCGCGGGCTCATGAGGGGTAATGGCCAGTGCGTGGATGGTGACCTCACGCGGCTCGC
>JBMOHX010000290.1:0-5183 GCA_049317625.1 Phycisphaerales bacterium | reverse complement strand
GACTCCGGCAGATGGGTGTGGACGACCCTGAGAAGTTTGTCCAATGAGCCCCATGGACCCTGAGCGATGGGCGAAGCTCAAGGCGGCGTTCGGAGCCGCGATCGAGTCCGGCGGCACGCCCGCGCCCGACGAGTTCCGCGACGACCCGAGTCTTCGCGCCGACCTCGAGGCGTTGCTGAAGGAGCACTCGCTCGCCGCGGACCAAGCTGGGTTGTCCGAATGGGCGCTGCCATCGAGCCACGCTTTGGCACGTCTGGCGCAACCTGAGGAGGAAGAGGCCTGCTTCCGCGCCGGAGATCGGGTAGGCGGGTACACGATCGAAACGTTGATCGGGCGCGGCGGGATGGGCGAGGTGTATCGCGCCGAGCAAGACCACCCGCGCCGCGCGGTCGCGCTCAAGGTCATTCGTGCCGGCCTTACTCCGGGCCGCGGGCACCAGCGGTTGGAGATCGAGGCCGCCGTCCTCGGTCGTCTGCACCACCCCGGGATCGCGGGCATCATCGAGGCGGGGCAGGTTCGGGTCGAGCACGCCAGCGGACGCTTTGTTTCACGCCCCTTCTTCTCGATGGAGCTGGTCGAGGGTGAGCCGCTCCCCGCGCACGCCGACAGGGTCGGGCTCGATGTCCGCCGCCGCGTCGAGCTCATCCGCCAGATCTGCGAAGCCGTCGAGCACGCGCACCAGCGCGGCGTGGTGCACAGAGACCTCAAACCCGCGAACATCCTCGTCGACTGTGAGGGCAGGCCGCGCGTGCTGGACTTCGGGGTCGCGCGCCTGCTGGACGACGACGCCCGGATGACGCAGGCCGGTGCCGTACCGGGGACTCCGGCGTACATGAGCCCGGAGCAGGCCTCGGGCGAGCGCGACGCCGTCGACACGCGGAGCGACGTCTACGCGATCGGCGTGATCCTGTTCGAGCTGCTCACCGGGCGACTGCCGTACGAGGTGATCGGCAAGCCTTCCTTCGAGGTGCTCTGCATCGTGCGGGAGCAGGCACCCGTCCGACCGAGCACGCTGCGGAAGGAGCTCCGCGGCGACCTTGAGACCATCATGCTCGCCGCGCTCGCGAAAGACCCTTCGCGCCGGTACGCCTCGATCGGCATGCTCGGCGAGGACCTGCGGAGATACCTGGCGGGCGAGCCGATCGGCGTCCGCCCTCCGAGCACGCGGTATCTGATGGGCCTCTTTACGCGTCGGCACTGGCGCGAGATCGCCGCGGCGGGGATCGCGCTCGCGGGCGGTCTGGTGGTTGCCTCCTGGCAGTACGCGAAGACGCGGGACGCCGAGCAGCTTGCGCAGCAGCGACTGGCCGACGTACGCCGCGCGAGCAGCGAGCTGGTGACGGGCCTTTCGGTCAAGCTCTGGGAGTTCGAGAGCGTCGCGGCGGTTCGCCTGTACCTCGCCGACGAGGCAATGCGGCGGCTCGAAGCGCTGGCCGTTGCGAGCGGGGGCGACCCGGAAACGCTGTGGGACCTCTCGATCGCGTGTCATCAACTCGGGATGGCCGCGGGTCATCCGGGCACGCCCAACACCGGTGATCGCGAGACGGCGCTTCGGGCCCTTGGCCGCGCGCTGGAGCTCCGGGAGCAGGTGCTCGCGACGGCACCACGGAACGCGACGTACCTCCGTGGGGTCGCCAAGACCGCGTCATCGCTCGCGATGATCACGGCCGAGCGGCCCGCGGCGGCGTCGTTGATCGCCAGGTCCTCCGGCGCGTACGAGGCGGCAATCGCGATAGATCCCGACGATCTGAGGGGTGTGCACGAGTACGCGTACCGCCTGGCCGTCGATGGTGCGCAGCGGGCCGCGGCCGAGGAGCCGTACGAAGAGTGCTTTGTCAAGGCGGAGGCTTTGTGCCGCGGGATTGTGAAGGCCGATCCCGCGAACACGGAGTGGGTGTGCACGCTCGGAACGATTCTGAGCATGCACGCCACGGCGGTTCGCAAGACGGACATGGCCCGCGCGCTGACGATGTTCCACGAGGCCGTTGGGATGCTCGAAGGGGTGCTCGCGGTGGATCCGAGGAACTACACGTGCGTGCGGCACATCGCCCGCGCGAAGGTGACGATGGCGACTGACCTTGCCGCGCGGGGGCGGAGGTTTGAGGCGCTGGAGCTCGCGCGTTCGGCCGAGAGCTTGCAGCGCACGTTCTTCGAGCAGAACCCGACTGATAGCTTCGTGCGGCTAGATTTGGCGGTCGGGCTCATTCACACCGCGCAACTGCAGGAGCCGAGCGACCCCGCTGAAGCTGATTCCCGCGCGGCGCGTCTCCGCGAGGTGCGGGCATTGATGCTGAACGGGCGCTCGGTCGAGCAACTGACGCCCGAAGAAGCGACCAGGTTGCGCTGGGCCGAATCGCTGGAGTCGGGGACTCCTTGAGATCGGCCGGAGTCGGGTGTCAGTCCGCGCCGTTCTTGTCCGCGGACTTCTTGAGCCCTGCGCCCGCCTTTTCGATGTCCTTGCCGACGCCCTTGGTTGTGTTGCAGGCCGATAGAGCAACGAGCGTCGCGCAGAGCGCGAGCGTTGCGACGATGTGGATCACGTACTTCATGAATCAGACTCCTACTGAGATACCGGCGGCGCACCGCGGGTTGGCGGAACGCGCCGCCGGGCGGAACCACTCTCGAGCAGCGGAGTGCTACGAGGGGTTCGGGGCCTTGCCGGTGAGCATGCGGTAGAGCATGCTCGCGACGAAGACGACGATGAACACGAAGAACAGCACCCTTGCGATATAGATCGATTGGCCAGCAACGCCCGTGAATCCGAGCAGGCCGGCGATCAACGCGAGGATCAGGAATGTCAGCGCCCATTGGAGCATGTGCGAACTCCTTTCGATGACGGTGGCCAGCATCGCAACGCCGCCTACCGCGGCGTCGCGGGGTGCGGCACCGTTCAGAACCCGCGAGGAACGACGTTGAACACCAGCAGCAACACGAGGACCAGGAGAAGGAACCCGAGTCCGCCGCTCGGGCCGTAGCCCCAGTTGCGGCTGTAGCCCCACCTCGGCAAACCACCGACCAGCAAAAGCACCAGCAGAACCAGCAGAATGAGTCCCATTGCGATCTCCTTTCAAACCACGTGAATGCGAACGACGAATCCCGCGGCGGGCGTACCCGTGAGGGCGAGTGCCCGCCCCGCGCCGTTCCCGGCGCGTGCGGAAGGTAAGAACATTCGTTCCTACTTGGTGTCATGCCCGGCGAGCGCAGAACCCGCATTCTTCACGCGGTCCCACGCCTCGTGGACCGCGGACTTGGCCTTGTCCCAGCCGAGGCGGGACGTTCCACGGGCGCTCTCCCATCCGTGTCGGAGGTCGGCTTCAACATTGTCGAAGGTTCTGCCGGAGATGCCGCGCTTGCTGTAGCTTTCCCACCCGTAGCGGTACGCCGGGGCGTACTCGTCGTACGCGAGGTTGGGGTCGGCCCACGGCCTGCTGGCGTGGTGTTCCTTCCAGTGCCTGGTCTCCACGGTGGGATCGATGGCCTCGGCCACGGCCTTGCCGCCCAGACCGCCGACGACCGCACCGGTTACAGCACCCGCGACGACTCCCGCGGGGCCCAAGATAGCCCCACCCACCGCGCCCATCGCGGCGCCAATTCCGACGGCACCAAGCGTTGTTCCGACAGGGTGCGATCCGTGCTCACCAGTGATCGGGTCGGGATTCGCGTCGTGCTTCGGACGGATGTTCGTGTTCGTTGGGTTCATGTGATACTCCTGAAAGGGGATCCGGTCTCGATAGGTCCGCCGCGGACTGGGGTCCCTCGGCGGAAACTCCGCGGACGAGATCTCGGCGCACGCGGAGGGGTGCCATCAGCAACCCGTCGCGTGCGTCATCGTGGGTGTGGAGCCTCGGTTCCGATCGTCGCGTGCGGCGACTCTCGGCGATGCTCGTACGGGCTTGAATGCAGCCCGGTGCAACGACGCGTGCGGCTCGGTGACACACCGTTCGCGCCGCCGCGGCGAGAGGGTGTTGTGCCTACTTCGCCATCTTCGTGACGAGGTTCAGCAGTTCCTGATACATCGCGTCCGCCGCGGCGCCGCCGTTGTTCTTGGCGGCCCGGTGGCACGCTTTCAGGTGCGATTCGAGAAGAGACTTCGCGACGGCTTGGAGCGAGGCCCGTGCGGCGGTGATCTGGACGATGATGTCGGCGCAGTACCGGTCTTCGAGGAGCATGCGCTCGATGCCGTCCACCTGCCCCCGGGCCCTTCGGAGCTGCAGGATGTTCGAGGCCCTGGCCGCCGGGTCGACCCCGGCGGCCAGTCTGTCATCTTCGGTGCCGTCCTTTCGGGACGGTGCCTCCGAGTGCATTTCTGTTGAGCGCTTCTTCGCCATGTCGGCCGCCTCCGTGCGTGGTGCGTCCTGATCGTGCCTTACACCGACTTGACATGAGTCTTCGGGGCCGCGTTGGCACCGGAAGGGGCAGCCGCGCCCGCGACGATCGGGGCCGCGACGGCGTCAACGGGGGCCTTCTCTGAGGCGTGGTCGCTGGGCTTCGCGGCGTTGGGGCTGCCAATGGGAGCGGTGTTGGCCGCCGCGCCTTCACGGCACTTGAATCCGGCGGCGCTGATGGCGGAACGAGCCGCGTTGAACGCGGTCTGGTCGGCACCGAACGTGGCCGACCCGACCTTGACGGAGGGGGAGGTCACGCCGGTGACACCGGCGAGCGCGGCCTTGACCTTCTGGACGCAGCCGTCGCCGGACATGCCGTCGATGGAGATGGTGCGGTTGGTCGAGACGTTGGGGAGCGTGGCGGTCGTGTTCATGTGAGTTCCTTTCGGGAACTTCCGAGTCGCCGGGAGAGCGTCTTATACCCCCTACCGGTATGGGGAGTATACCCCACCGGGGTATCAAGTCGAATACGTGAGGGCGGATCGGGACGGATGGGTGAATGTTGCTCGATTGGTTCGCGGCGCGGCAGGACACCGGGACGCGGGGCGAGATCAGGAGGCGGGCGCGCGACCTGGCGGCCGTGGCGGAGCGCGGGCGGCGGCGCAAAAGATGCGCATGGGCGGGCGAATCGGTGGTGCTGCGGCCCGCGGCAGGGTTCGCGGGAGCAGGAAGTGCGCTGCTTGGAAGGCAGTCTTGCGGTTTGCTTAACGAGCGATGTTTCCGATCTCTGGGATCGGGGGAATACGCTTTGGCTCAACTCAGAAAGGGAGGGTGGAAGATGGATCCGATCACGCTTGC
>JBMOHX010000289.1:0-5204 GCA_049317625.1 Phycisphaerales bacterium | reverse complement strand
GGGCACGGTCCCGCACGACGGCGCGGAGAGACTCCGGCGGACGCTCGCGGGGCTGGTTGGTCGGCGTGTCCTCCTGTACGGCGTTGGGCGGCACACGACCGAGTTGATGCCCGTCGTTGAAGCGACGGAGGCGGATGTGATCGGGTTCGTGGACGATGACGCCGGACGGTTCGGTGGTGCCTTCGAGCACAAGCCGGTTGTCGCGCCGACGGAGGCAGCATCAACTGGAGCGAGCGACGTGGTGATCTCTTCGTGGCTCCACGAAGAGGACATGTGGCGCCGTCGTGAGGTCTTTGAGCGGGCAGGGCTGCGCGTGCACCGTCTTTACGCGGATTGAGCGAGCGCTTTTGCGGGGTCCAGCGGCGCGCCACCCGCTGCATCGGTCAGGCCAATTCGCCAGCACCAGCGTTTGAGCGGGAGGTGCGCGAGGTAGAGAGCCTCGCGGAGCACGCTCCATCCGGCGGCTTCGCGCGCCGGCGCGGATCCGGCACGCTCGATGTGAGCACGTGCGCGGCGGGCCGCGGAGGCCTCGCGTCGGACGAACTCCCCCGAGTAGACAATCTCTTCCTGGGACGCGACGTCGCGCCCGTACGTGGCGGACGAGGCTTCGGCGCACTCCCTCGCGAAGTGGAACGCGTTGTACCCCAGCTTGTACTCGCGCTCGACGTACTCACGCGGGCAGACCCGGTGATCGTGCTCGACGTGCGCTGCGCGGCGGTACCAGACGGCGCGGCCGCCGGGGAGCGCGGCGACGCGGTACGCAAGCTCGATGTCCTCCGCGCCGTACCACGCGCTGAAGACCTTGTACGCGCCGACGCGCCGCATGTCCTCCGTGTGCATCGAGGTGTTCAGCCCCCACGCGTGACGGAAGCCCCAGTCGATGCGCGAGGTGTCGCCCCGGGCCGGGTCGTCCATCACGTCGTAAAAGAAGATCATCGATGTCTCGCGCACGAGGCGGTCGAAAACCGTGTCGTCCGGATGAATGCGCCAATCCGCGGCGCCCACCACCATCACGCGCCGGCCCTCGGCGCGTGCCTGCTCGTGAGCGCCCGCGTGCTCGGCGATCAAACGTGGTGTCGCCACGACGTCGTCGTTGAGCGAGAGCACGAGCCTGCCGCGTGCGCTCTCGAGCAAGCCGTTGCGGACCGAGGCGTGGCCGGAGCGGGGGAACGCGCTGATCTTGAAGTCGCCGCGCCGAGCGGTCGGGAGAGACGTGACGAGGCTCTGCGCCTCGCGCTCTTCTCCGCCATCCAGGCCGACGAGGACCTCGAAGCGGAGCCCGTCCGTCTGCTGTTCGAGGAGCGACGCGAGCAGGTTGCGGAGCTTGTCGGGCCGGCCGTAGGAGGGGATCAGCACGCTCATGTCCATGTCGTAGTTATCGGCAGCCGGTTCGGTGCGGCTTCATCCCGCGATTCACGCAAGCGGGGGCCACCCCGGGCCGATAAACCACTGCATGTCCAGCACGCTCGCCCAGGATCGCCGCACCACCCCACGAGTCCCGTTGACCAGGCCCTGCAAGGTGTTTGTGCGGAGCACGCGCCGTTACCTGCCCGCGCAGACGTGCGATGTGTCGTCTGGTGGAGCGCTGCTGCGGGTGCTTGCGCCCCGGCCCCTTCAACCCGGCGATGAGATCGACGTGTACATCGCGTGGAACAACCGTTCGCTCCTCACGACGGCCGAGCAGGTGCGGGGGTCGGTGACTCGGGCGTTGTTCGATGGCGTGGAGCAGGTGGTTGCGATCCGGTTCGCGTCCGCGATAAGCGAGGCGCCCCGGACCGTCGCGGCCTAGGTTGCAACTCCCGTATCACGATCGAACGCCACCGCACTCGGAGCGGCTCGGCTTTCGCGCCGACAGCGTGAACCTGTAGGGCGATGAAACCGGAAGCGGTCAGCGCGTCGCGGTGATCGACACAGGGCACGCCGTTGATCCACGTCTGGATCCGATCGCCCTCGCAGAGGACCCGCATGGCGTTCCACTCGCCGTGACGGAACGCCGCGCGAGCGACGGGATCGTTCTTGAGATCCGCGAGCCAGCCTCTCCCGCCCTCTTCGTACAAGCCCCCGGTCCAGGCACGCTCGGAGGGATCGATCTCGATCTGGTACCCGAAGACCCTTTCGATTGCGCCCTCCGGCCTCGATGCGCTCCGCACCTGAATCCCGCTGTTGAGGCCGTCGTCGACGCGGAACTCGAGCGACAACTCGAAGTCCGCGAAGGGGCCCTCCGTGCAGAGGAACGAGTTGTGCGGGCCGGGGCGGGTTTCGCCGACGATGGCACCGTCCTCGACGGAGTAGGCCGCGGCACCGCCCCGCTGCACCCAACCGCGGAGGGTCTGGCCGTCAAAGAGCGGGCGATCCGAAGCCTCGCCTTCGCCGCGATGAGGTGCCGAGCATGCGGCGAGCACAAGGCAGAGCCCGACGAGGAATCGCTTCATGGTTTCTGCTCCAACTCCGCTTGAGTCCACGAGCGGTTGCGGTCCTTCGTCGCTTCACGCACGCGTCCGACGTCGTCGGGGTGCACGGGGGGCGCGTCGTTGCCGAACGACCTTCGGATGTAAGTGAGGATGGCGGCGAGGTCGTCGTCGCCGGAGATCGTCGTCGCGGGCATCTGCCCGCGGTAGGTTTGTCCGTTGGACTCGAGGTCGCCGGTGAGGCCGTGAAGGAGGATTTTCGTCAACGCTTCGGGCGAGCCCAGCACGCGTGTCGAGCCCGCGAGGGAGGGAACCTGCCTCGGCGTGCCGCGCCCGTCCTTCATGTGACACGCCACACAGTTGTGGTAGAGCTGTTCGCCGCGGCTGAATCGCGACTTCTCCTGCGCGGTGAGTTCGACCGGCTTGGGTGGGGCACCTTCTGCGATGTGACCCGGCCAGGACATCATCCGCACGATCTCTGCAACGCCAGGGTGATCCGCCGCGAGGGAAGCGAGTTCGGTTGGATTGGTTGCCATCTCGAGGACGCGCGGCGTCGAGGTCGAGAGCCTTGCCGATGAGCGCCACTTGCTCAAGAGCGGCTCCGCTGTCCAGCGCGCGTCACGAACGGCTTGTGCCGTTGCGGTGGCGAGGGAGGTGCGTGACTCGGGCGACTGGTCGATCACGCAATCGGCGAGCTCGCCGACCGCGGCGGTTGCGCCCTTGCCGGGCTTGCCAAGCACGCTCGTGAACGCCGCGATCAGGTCGATCTCGAGGCCTTTGGCGCAAGCGATCGCGGCGAACCGAACGGGGCGCTGCTCATTCCGCGAACCCAAGACCGAAGCGATGAACGCGGACCTTTCATCGCCAAGTCGCGGCGCGAGGGCGAGAACGGCGTAGGCTGCGGTGACCGGGTCTGCGTCGCCGCAGCGTTCGCGGAGAGCGGCCGAGAGGGGATCCGTGAGTGAGAGTGATTCACTGACGCGGAGCGCCGAGCGGATGACGCGCGGGCTGGGGTCCGCGAGGGCCGTGAGGATCTGCGCTTCTGTGGCGAGGCCGAGTCCTTCGAGGGTCCAGAGGGCCTGGAGCCGGACGGGTGCCGCGGGGTGCGAGAGCAGTGCGCGGATCGCGGGCGCGGAAGCAACGGCGCGTCTCTCGACGATGAGGCGTTGCGCGGTATCACGCCACCAGCCATCCGGGTGCGCGAGCGTCGCCACGAGTTGATCCGTGTTCATGGACCCGGGCATCAGCCGCGGCGCGGGGCGGGCACCGTCGGCGGAGATCCGGTAGATGCGGCCGAAGTCCAGCGGGAGTTCGAGCCCACGCTCGATGACCTGGGCGCGGAGGTAGGTGCTCAGATAGGTCTTGTGCTGGATGACCCCGCGGTACATGTCCGCGACGTAGAGCGCTCCGTCGGGTCCGAACGTCGACCACACGGGGCGGAAGCGCTCGTCGCGTGACGCGAGAAACTCGGAACGCTCGTACGCGTTGACGGCGCGCGGCGCGGCCTCTGTGCCGGCGTTCTTCAAACGCTTGACGAGGTTCCCCGCGGGTTCACAGATGAAGAAGTCGCCGCGGAGTTCTTCGCCGAGGGTGCCCGCGCGATTGCACGAAGGGCCGCACGCCGCGGTGAGCGAGGCGAGCGTCTTGTCGGCCCGGAGCACGCCGTCCTGGTAGCCGCGGTTGACGCCCGGGGTCGCGTGAGCGGGCCACGTGGTGTTGTCCGAGCAGATGGTCTCGTAGACCCCGCCGAAGCCGCGCTGGCCGGGGTTCAGCTCCGCGGCGTGCTTGGGGAGGATGTCGCCCAGCAGCGCGGAGGAGTTCGGCGTGTAGTAGAGCAGCCCGGCGTCGTCCATCGTCATGCCCCACTGGCCGTGCGCGGCGGTGGGGCGTGTGACGACGGTGTCTCCGTCGAACTTGAACTCCACGGGGCACTGCGAGAGGTGCCACCAGTTGTCGAGCCCGCACACGAGCGCGTTGGGCGCGTGCTCGGGGTTGTTCAGGCCGTCGAGGCCGGTGATCAGCACGCGACGCTGGTCGGCGCGGCCGTCGCCGTCGGTGTCGCGGCAGTAGAGCACGTCGGGCGGCGCGAGCACGAGGGCACCGCCGCGGCAGGGTGCCACGCTCCGGGGGAGCGTGAGCCCGTCGAGGAACGTCGTCGACTTCTCAAAGACGCCGTCGTAGTCCAGGTCTTCGAGAACCACGACGCGGCTGGAGGGCATCTGCTCGCGCGACCCGATCGCGTCGGGCATGTAGCTCCGCATCTCGAGCACGAAGAGCCGGCCGTGTTCGTCGAAGTTCATGCACACCGGGGCCTGCACCATCGGCTCGGTGGCCGCGGCCTTGATGCTGAACCCGGGCTGGATGACCAGCGCCGCCAGGGCGTCCCTCGGGGAGAGCGGCTCGGGCTGGCTGTCGGTGCCCGATGGGCTAGCGGTGCCGCGACCGAGCCAGGCCAACATCAAGCCGGCCGCACCGAGCAGCGCGAAAGCGGGCGCTCCGCGTCGGGCCACGGAGTGTGAGAGGGTGGGCACAGGCTGCTCCCGGTCAGACCAGGCGGGTCATCGCGGCGTACTCGAGGTACCGCGCGTCGATCTCGGCGCGGGAGAGACGCTTGAGGCGGTCGAGGCTGAAGGACTCGATCGTGAAGGACGCGGTCACGGTGGCGTGGGCGAGCGAGCGGCGGATCGAGTCGTAGGAACCGGGGTCGGCGCTCCCGCCGAGGTTCGCGATGGATCCCATCATGCCGCCGGCGAAAGTGTCGCCCGCGCCGGTCGGGTCGATGACGTTTTCGGTGGG
>JBMOHX010000288.1:0-5216 GCA_049317625.1 Phycisphaerales bacterium | reverse complement strand
GAGCTCGTGCAGCGCGCCGGCGTCCGTGGGGGACTGGGCCGCGGCGGATTCGTACAGCGCCAGCGATTCCTGGTACATCGCCAAAGACCGCCGAATCGCTTCGGAGTCTGGACCGCCCGTTCGGGCCTCGCTCAACGCACCGCGGTGCAGCGACGCCGCCAGCAGGCGATGGACGGTCGGGTCCTCGGGTTTCAACGCGCGGAGCGAGCGACACAGGGGCACCGCTTCTCGCGCCAGCAGCGCGGCCTCCGACCAGTCTCCGCGTTCACCCAGTGCTTGCATCCGCCCGGCGAGGAGCGACGCGAGCACCATGCCCGGGGCGGCGTTGCCGGGGGACTTTGCGACCAGGGCACGGGCCCGCTCGAGAGCCGTCGCGGCCCGGCGATCCGCCGCGTCGGAACCGGCCGTGTGGAGCTCCGTCGCGACCAGCCACTGCTGGATGCTCAGCATCTGCATCTCGTCGTCGATCCAGCCCGGGCTGAGGCGGGCCGCGGCGTCCGCGTGAGACTCGGCTTGAAGGAACCGTTCGCCCGCGGCGATGAACCCATGCCGTCCGAAGGCTTCGCAGCCGTCGGCGATGAGCGCGGCCGCGAGGCAACGGTGTGCATCCGCGGACTGCGGGGCCATCGCGACGTACCGGCGCGAGAGCTCCAGGTGGGCGAGCTGCTCGCGTTGGGCGCCGGCCCGATCGCCCGACCGCACGAGCCACTCCGCGAGGCGCTGATGGCTCCACGCCAGGTCGCTCGCCCACGCGGTTGAATCGGGCGTGGCGTCGAGCATCGAGCTTTGGATTTTCGCGGCCCGTTGGTACAGCCCGATCGCGGCGGGGATCTCGCTCGCGGCTTTGTGCACGTCACCGAGTTTGATCATCGCGGTCGCGAGTTCACGCTGCGCTTCTTGGTTTCCGCGCGAGGCGGCCGCGGCTTGCTCGCGGATCCGCAGCGTCTGTTCGCGCCACGGACGGATCCGACCGGCGTGGCCGAGTTCGAGCTCGGTGTCGGCGCGGAGCTCGAGGAACGTCGCGAAATCGCCCTGGACTTCCGGGTCGCGAGGATACGCCGCGGCGAAGCGTTCGAAGGTTGGCGCGAGCTGCGCCAGCAGCAACCGCCGGGACTCGTGAGACCCCGCGAAGGGAACGATGGGGCGGACGATCTGGCGCATGGCCGCCGCGGCCGCTTGGCGTGCTTCACGCTCGCCGGCCAATCGGCTGCGTTGCCCCTGTGCCCACGCCCCCGCGCCGAGCGTCGCCCCCAGAAGACCGAGCGCGACGGCGGCGGCGGCGACCTTGTGCCGGCGCGCGGCCCGCCAGAGCATCTCGGCTGGGCCGGGTGGTCGGACAAGGACCGGCTCATCTTCGAGGAACCGTCGCAGGTCCGCGGCGAGTTCGCCCGCGGAGGAGTACCGGTGCCTCGGATCCGGATGGGCGGCGCGATCGACGATCGCGGCGAGGTCGCGCGAGCAGGCGGGGAGGCGCTGGCGAAGGCCCGGCTGGCTCCGGTTTCTGAGCAGCGCAAGAGCCTCGCCCGTGGTACGACCTTCGACGGGAAAGGCGGGTTTCTGCGAGAGGAGCTCGAAGAGGATGACGCCCAACGCGTGAACGTCCGAGCGGGTGTCACCGGGCTCACCCGCGGCCTGTTCCGGGCTGAGGTATTGCAGCGTGCCGATGATGGCGCCTCGCGCGGTGGCGTGCGTGGGGCCGTGTGCTCCCGCGAGCCGCGCGACTCCGAAGTCCAGCACTCGGGGCTGCCCGTGGTTGTCGAGCATGATGTTCGCGGGCTTCAAGTCGCGGTGAACGACCCCTTGGCGGTGGGCGTGGTCGACCGCCTCGGCGACGCGGTGTGCGAGGGCGGCACGCTGCTTCTCGGAGGCCGAGGGCCCTCCTTCGCGGCAGAGCGCTGTCAGCGGCACGCCCTCGACCAACTCCATCGCGATGTACGGATGACCTCCGACCGAACCCGCCTCGAAGATACGCGCGATTCCGGGGTGGCTCAGGCGCGCAAGGGCTTCGGCTTCGACGTCGAAGCGGCGGAGCGAGTCGGCGTTGATCGCCTCGCCGCGGATGACCTTGATCGCCACTTCGCGCGGCGGGTGGTCCTGCCGCGCGCGGTAGACACGCCCGTACGAGCCCTCCCCCAATGCCGCGAGGAGCGTGAATCCACCGAAGGAAGCGGGGAGCCCGACCTCCGGTTCGGGGTCGCCCACACTGGGCGCGCCCGGGAAGCGGTGGGTCGGCGGGGACACGGCGTCCGCCCGGAGCAGCTCACGCACTTCATCGCGGAGGGCACGGTCCCCGGCACAGGCCTGATCGACGTACGTCTCTCTCGCTTCGGGCGGGAGACGCACCGCGGAGAGGAAGAGGGGCTTGACGAGCGACCAACGTTCGGCGTCCACGCGGGATCCTCTCCGTGTTCTAGCGGATGAGCTTGCGTGCGAGCCATGCTCGGGAGGCGCGCCACATCCCCTCCGCCGCGGACTCACCGATGCCCATGACCTCCGCGGCGACCGGGACGGTCAGCCCCGCGAAGAAGCGAAGGGTGACGAGGCGCGCGGCCTCGGGGTCGAAACGCTCGAGCCCGGTGATGGCGGCGTCGAGGTCGAGAATCTCCTCGGCACGGGAGGGTCCGAAGTCGATGAGGCGAGTGCCCTCCTCGGCGCCGGAGAGGGCGACGCGGGCCTGGGAGCCGTGGGCCTCGGCGCTGAGGCGAGAGATCCGCTTGCGCGCGTGGTCGACCAGCACCTCACGCATCGCGCGGGCCGCTGCTGGGAAGAACTGGGCCCGCCTGAGCTGCTGGAGCGTCCCGCGATCCTCGGCTCGTTGAAGCTTGACGAAAGCTTCGTGCACCAGCGAGGTGGGAGTCAGCGTGTGGGACTTGTCGCGGGATTCGTGCGAGAAACAGGCCTGGGCAATGGCGCGCAGGTCGGGATAGGCGGCGTCGAACCAAGCCTTCAGCGAAATAGGTGCGGGGTTGAGGTCCTGGGACGGCACCGGACAAGTCTAACAGATCGTCCAACGTTTCCGGCGCTTCCGTGAGACGCGGGCGAAGGTTCGGGCCCTCTCCCTACACTTTATTGGAGTCCTATCGGACCGGATCTGTTGGTTTCACGTTCGCCGATCGGGAGCACATCATGAACACCACGGCCCGCACGTTTGCCCCGGCACTCGCGCTCCTTGCCGCCTCCCCCCTCGCCCTCGCCCAATCCGCCGACTTCGCAGAGGGCAACGCCGGCGCATGGGGGGCCTTCGCCTCCGACAACGCCGCGCGGAGCGTCGCGAACTCCACGGCGCGCGTCAAGGATGGGGCCTCGTCCATTCTGTTCACCACCGCCAGCGGCTTCGACACCGGCGTGACCTTTCCCGCGGCCGCGAACTGGAACTTCAACGCCTCCGCGTTCAACACGCTCGTCTTCTGGGAGTACCCGGAGAACTCGACGCCCATCGGGTGGCAGGGAGACCAGCCAATCGTCGTCATCCGCACCGGCACCGGCACGATCCGGCTTGAGCCGCAGTCGCAGCTCGCGCCGAACTTCGCGTGGCGGCTGCTGAAGGCGCCTTTGGCGGGCGGCAACGGTTGGGTACGCACGACGACCGGTACTCCCAACCTCGCTGACATCGACCAGATCGAGATCCACCACGACACCTGGGACTACGGGTTCAGGGTCTTCTTCGACGGCGTGCGGTTCATGAACCTCAGCCCCACCGGCCTCCCGCCCGCTGGCCCACCCCCGCCCCCGGGCGTGAACCCGCACGCGATCGAATCGAAGGTGTATCTCTACGTCTTCGACCCGATCATGGAGAACTTCGGCGGGCGGCGGATGCATGAGGTGTACGGCTGGCAAGACCCGATCACACTCACGCAGCAAGTGATCGCGGACATGCACGCCAGCAGCCACGGGCTGGCCCGCTACGAGATCGTCGAGACCGTGCTCGCCGACGAGTACCCCCGCTTCGAAGGCGGCTTCATCCACAACGACGAGACGTTCGCGTACGACTGGGAACACCGCATCTGGCCGTCCACCATGTTCGACTACACCGGCTTCTGCAACCAGCACGCGTTGGGCGATCGCGTGGACGCGGGCGAGATCGACGAGGTGTGGCTCTACGCGCCCCCCATCGGCGGGATGTGGGAGTCGTGCATGGCCGGGCAGGGCGCGTACTGGATCAACGGGCCCACCTACCCCGCCGCGGGGCGGCAGCGCGTCTTCCCGATCATGGGATGGAACTTCGAGCGCGGCGTGGGCGAGGCGATCCACTCGTGGGGCCACCGCGCCGAGAACGTGATGGTGCACTCTTACGGCTCCTGGCAGCCGAACCGCACGACCACGTGGAACCGGTTCTCGCTGATCGACCAGTCGGCGCCCGGCCTGGGCGCTGTCGGCAACGTGCACTTCCCCGTGAATGCGCAGGGCGACTACGACTACTTCAATCAGCGCCTGGTGCTCAGCGAGGCGGACGATTGGCTGAACTACCCGAACCTGACGGGCCAGACGCGGCTCTTGAACGCCGCGGCGTGGTCGCCGAATGGTCAGGACCCGCAGCGCGAGTATCTCAAGTGGTGGTACTTCCGGATGCCTCATGCGCCGAGCCGCGGACCCGACGGGTACCTCGCGAACTGGTGGCGCTACTTGCTCGACCTCGAGCAGTTCAAGAGTTGGAACGGGAATCTGTTTCTAACGATCGGGATCCCGACGGTCCGAACCCTCACGCCGGCCAACGGCGCGGCGGTCCGGGGCCGGGTCGCCGTTACTGCATCTGCGGAAGTGGACGGCGCGCTCGGTCGCGTGGACCTGTACGTCGATGGCGCGTACGTCGATTCTGACTACCTCGCGCCCTACACGTTCCGATGGGACGCGACGAATCAGCCGGGTGTGCACACGGTGGTCACGAAGGCCTACGAGCTGCAGAACGGCACAGAGGGCGTGAGCCCGCCCATCAGCGTGACGGTGCTCTGCCCGACCGACATGAACAGCGACGGGGGCGTGGACGGCGACGACGTCATCATCTTCTTTGGAGAATGGGACGTGAGCGGTCCGAGCGCCGATTTCAACGGTGACGGCAGCGTCGACGGCGACGACGTGATCGGCTTCTTCGGGCGGTGGGACTCGGGCTGCTGACCAAGTGGCAGCCGTTTTCTAACGGCTGAGTCTCAAGCGGCTTCCAGCCGCGCTCTGGGCAGGGCGCGCGAAGCGAAGACGCGGCAGGATGCCGCGTCCAGACC
>JBMOHX010000287.1:0-5218 GCA_049317625.1 Phycisphaerales bacterium | reverse complement strand
GGCCCGTCGGTCGAAACCGGGAGTCCCGCGAACTCGCCCTTCAGCGGTTTGGCCTTCGGGTCCTTCGGCACATCGGCGATGAACATCCGCCACGGCAGCCCGACCTGCGGCGCGGCGAGGCCGATGCCTTCTTCCGCCACCATGATCTCGAACATCGCGGCGGCGGCGGCACGCAGAGCGGGCGTGATCTCGGCGATCTCTTTGGCCCGTGCACGCAGCACCGGCGCGGGGTACAGAACGATCGCGAGGTCCGCGGGATTGATGGAGCGTGGGGACGGATCAGCCATGGGCCGAATCGTATCCGCGCGGCGGGCGTCAGCCGGGCCGGATCCCCTGCGCGAGCTGCTGAAGCCGCTCGGATTCCTGGCGGAGCATGAGTTGGAGCGTGTGCCGCGGAATCCGCCACACGTTCTGCCCCTGGGTGACACCCGCGCAGTGCTCCACGAGGCAGCGGTAGAGGAGCTTGAAGGCGTCGCGGGGCTGCTTCATCCGGTCAAGGGCATCGACGAGGTCCGCGGGCGCGACATCCTCCGCGAACATGTCCATCAGCTTCGTCGGCGCAGCGCCCTTGACGGTGCACGCGGCGATCCGCGCCTCCGCGAGGTCGTAAAGCATCGCGCCGGTCCAACTCAGCCGCTCGATCAGGCTCTGCTTATCGAGCCGCGCCTCCTGGAAGAACGCGCTGCTCTCGCGGAAGAGCACGTGCCGCAGCTCGATGGGCAGCAGCAGCTTCACGCCGATGGAATCCTGCTGGAGGAACTTGTTGTGCAGCATGGGCCACACCACCGCCTTCATCCGCTCAGGGTCGCCGCTGACGAGCGTGGGCTCGTCGATGCGATCGACGACGATGATGATGCCCGAATAGCCGAAGACCCGAAGGATCCTTCGCAACCGGTCCAGCATGTCGTACCGCTGCTCGTCGGAGTCTGTGAGCGGGAGCTCCGAGGTATCGCGCGCGGGATAGCCGAGCTCCGCGAGACTCCGCGCGAACGAAGCATCGCTCCGCGCGATCGTTCGCAGTTGCTTCCGCAAACGAATGGCCGTGCGCAGCAGCCGCAACTTGTCCCACACGCCCAGCTTCAGCGCCGCAAACGCGTACAGCACAGCGCACGCGGCGAGCCCCCACGCCGCCAAGAGTTGAAGGTCAACGCTCCACGACGCCGGCGCAAACCATCGCAGCCACACGAACGCCGCGATGATCAAGAGCGGCGTGAGGTACAACAGCCAGCGCCCCGCGAGCACCCGCAGCGGGAACCCGATGCTGAGCCGCCGCCGCAGCATCGCGGTCCGGGTGTGCGCGAACCCCGTGCGGTCGTACAGCGCCTGCAGAAGCAGCAGGTCGCGGCGCTGTTCACGATCGAGCTTCTTCGCCGGCTTCTTCGCGTCCGCCGGGAGCTCGATGGGATCCTCTTCGCCGCTGCGCCCCAGGATCGCATCGATCAACCGCGGCACAACCAGCGACAGAATCGAGTCGATGTGATCGACCAGCCGCACCTTCTGAAGCGACTCGAGCGGCGTCTTGCCCCCGACCCGATCGTGCAACCGCCCGAGCACGCCGTTCAAGTCGTCGTACGGCGCAAGCAGGATCTTCGCGGCAACGTGCGCGGCGTTGTGCTCCTGCACGCGCCGCGCGAGCTGCAGCCTGATGGAAGTCTTCCCGCTCCCCTTCTCACCGAAGACCACCGACGAAGCCGGCCGGCGCATGTCGCCGACGAACTTCTCAAAGTCGGAGTGAAAGACCGGCGGGATGCCGCCAGCCCCGCTCATGCGCGCGAAGACCTCGTCCGTGCGGGCCTCTTCGCCGCGGAACGGGTTCTCAGTGAGCGACCAGTGATTGAGCAGGTCGGTCAGCGTCATGCCGTGCCCTGCGCGACGATCGCGCTCAGTGGTCCACCTTGCGGCCCAGGCCCGGCGCGATCACACCGAGCATGCGCTCGAGCGTCTTGGCGTCGCGGGCTTCGAGGTTCAGCCGCAGGAGGGGCTCCGTGTTGCTCTTGCGAACATTGCACCACCAGCCGCCGCTCGGCGCGGGCTGGTCCCAGCAGTCCACGGTCACACCATCGAGTTCGTCGATGATGGCCTTGTACGAAGAGCCGGGACCGAATTGCCGGATGAGGTTCGACAGCGCGCCGTCCTTGTCCTCGATCTGGAAGTTGATCTCGCCCGACTGCGCGTAGCGCGCGATCGGGGCCACGAGTTCGCTCATCGGCTTCCCGCTCTTGCCGAGCATCGTGAACACCGCGCACATCGCGATCGCGCCGGAGTCCGCGTTGAAGTTGTCGCGGAAGTAGAAATGCCCCGAGAGTTCGCCCCCGAAGCACCCGTTGTGCTCCGCCATCGCGGCCTTCAGGAACACGTGCCCCACGCGGCCGCGCACCGGCACACCACCGGCCTTCTTGACGTCCTCCGCCACCGCCTTGGTCGAGCGCAGGTCGAACACCACCGCGCTCCCCGGTGACTTGGCGAGGAAGTGCTTCGCGAGCAGCGCGGTCAGGTGGTCACACCCGACAGCCTTGCCCTTCTCGTCGATGATCACGCAGCGGTCCGCGTCGCCGTCGTAGCACACGCCCAGGTCGGCCTTCTCCGCGAGCACCGCCTCCTGCACCTGGCGCAGGTTCGATGCGACCAGCGGGTTCGGTTCGTGCGCGAACACGCCCTTGGTGTTATCGAAGTTCACCTCGATGATCGTCAGGCCCGGCACCGGCCCCATCACGCCGTGCTTCCCGAAGATCTTGGGGATCATCGTCCCAGCCATCCCGTTGCTCGCGTCGATCACGACCCGCAGCTTCGCGCCGCCGAGGTCGAGGAACGACCTCACGTGCTTCGCGTACGCCGCCCACAGGTCCCGGGCTTCCACACGCCCGCCCACCTTCTGGATCGTCGACTTGTCCACCATCGCGGCGTACTTGCGGATCTCCGCCAGCCCCGTCGCCTCGCCCACCGGCTTCGCCTTCCGCTTACTGATCTTGAAGCCGTTGTAGTGCGGCGGGTTGTGGCTCGCCGTGACCATCACCCCGCCCGCGCAGTCAAGGTGGTTCACCGCGAAGTAGATCATGGAGGTGTCGCACATCCCCACGTCGATCACGTCCCCGCCGTGGTCGTTGATCCCCTGAATCAGGTTCTTGGTCAGCGACGGGCTGCTGGTCCGCATGTCCCGACCGACGACGATGTTCCTCATCATCGGGGTCGTCTCACCCGCCGACTGCGCATCGGCGAGGAGGTACTTGCTGGCCCCGTACCCGATCTGCCACGCCATCGCGTCGGTCAAGAGGTCCGGATACGTCCCGCGGATGTCATACGCCTTAAATACCCGTCCGAGCATGAACTCTCCCATCGGAGTCTCGCTTGGCCGGCCGAGCCCTCGCCCGGACGTCCCAAGGTCCCGAAGCGTAGCCGATAAAATGTCCTAACATGGTACAAACCTGCCCGGAAGGGCCGGTGGTCCCCACGCAAGGCCCTGTGGGCCGTTCAGCCTTGCCCGGGTTGTTCGAGCTTCCCGGCGATCTCGTTACTTACCCGGCCGAGCACTTCCTGCGCATGGTCGGCCGCGGCGAGCCGGGACTTCTTCATCATGCGGAACCAGAAGTACGGCATCGGGAGCACAAGGAGTGGGAGGTACCAGTACCACGTGTTGATCCCGTAGCTCGGCCAGTAGGTCCTGATCATCGAGTCGGTCATCCACTCCCCCGGCCAGATCGTGAACGCCGTGAGGGCCCAAAAAATGACGGGAGTCTTGGGCTTGAGCTTCGCCGCGAACCGCACCAGCGAGCCCTTCCCGTCCGGACCCGGCGAGACCGCCGCGAGCAGCTCGAAATCGAAAGGGGCGCCGAAGAGATCGGAGGAGAAACTGTCGGTTCCGGTGTCGCGGTGGCCCGGCAGTTTCTCGCGCTTGGCGAGAGCGGCCATTCTCGCCCGGATCTCGGGGGCACCCAAAGGAGAGCGCACCGAAGGGAGCGCATCAAGCTCAGGGAGAGGGGGTTGCGAGGTGGGGGTGCTTTCGGCGGCAGGCAATCGGGGGATCCTGGAAGCGACCGCCGGTCCCGTACGGTCCTGGATTTGCGGAGTGTAACGACCTGAAGGGAGCCGTGTTCCGTTGAATCGGCCGTTGCACGTGGTGAAATGCCGCGGGGCGGGTACTTTTGGAAGAGATGGACACACCGGTCCCATCCCCGACGACCCACGCGGGGCCGCGATTGCGGCTCGTGGGCGGCCATACGCCAGCCCCGAGTCCGAACCGGGTGGGGGCCAGTTCACGCGAAGTCCGGGTTCGGCGAGAGGTCGCGCAAGAGAATCACGCCGCGCAACGGGCCGCGCAGTCGCTGCCGGACGACGACCTGCGGACTGTGTTCGCGGTGGATGTTGCGCGGGCCTTGCAGGGGGGGCGGGCGGCGATTCTGACTCCCGAGCGTCGGCGAGCCTTGGTTGACGGGGCGGGATCGCGGGGGATGAAGCCCTTCGAGGCGAACCTGGTGATCGCGATGGTCCAGCATGCGGCTCGCGAGGGTGAGGGCGCGGCTGCCGAACCGCCGCGTCGCCGAGCGCCAGTGGCGGCGAACTCCTCTCCAAGCGCATCGGGGCTCTCCGCGGGGGTGCTGTTTGGGATCACGGGCCTGCTCGCCGCGGCGATGTTCGTTGTGCTGCGATGGGTTGTGGCGGGCGAGTAGGTCTACGCTGCCGGAATGCCCAAGGTCGAGGTTGGTCGAAAGGTCCCGGACTTCACGCTGACCACTCAGCGCGGCGAGCCATTCACGTTGTCCGAGCAGACACGCACAGTGGTCCTGTTCTTCTACCCGGAGGACGACTCGCCGGCGTGCACGGGGGAGGCGTGTGACTTTCGAGATCTGCGTGCGGAACTCGAAGCGATGAACGCGATCGCGGTGGGGATCAGCCCCGACGACCAGGAATCGCACGCGGCGTTTGAAAGCAAGTACAAACTAGGAATGACGCTGCTCGTTGATGAGCGTGGTCCCGACGGCGCGCCGAAGCTCGCGAAGAAGCTGGGCGCTTGGGGCGAAAAGCTCAACTACGGGAAGACGTACGTGGGGCTGATCCGCACGACGTACGTCATCGCCCCGGGCCGCGTGGTGGTGGCGAGGTTCGACAATGTGAGGGCGAAGGGGCACGCGGGAAGAGTTGTAGAAAGCAGCAAAGCTCAAAGCAGCAAAGCAACAAATAAGAAGTGACGAAGTGGCGGAGTGACAGAGTGACAAAGTGAAGA
>JBMOHX010000286.1:0-5230 GCA_049317625.1 Phycisphaerales bacterium | reverse complement strand
TTGCGTGCGAATGCGATCCGGGCCAGACCGATGTAACCGGGTGCCCAGTCTTGCGATCCGGCGGAGCTGCCGGTCGCCGGACCCAAGCTCTGGCGGAAGAGGGCTTCGGCCTCCGGGTACTGATCGGCCTCCATGTGCATGTAGGCCTTGAGGGTCATCGGAAGCGGCGACGATGGGTCGAGGGTTTGGGCGGCGTCGAGTCTCTCCATGATGGACCGGATCGCCGCGGCTCTGGCCGGGCCGAGCGTGTCACGGGCGTTGACCGCGTCCCATGCCTCGCGGGCCTCTGACAGGTACTGCTGACCAGGAAGACTCGCCAGCTTTTCTCCGGGCAGAGGGTCTCGGACCGGGGGCGGCCCGGATCGGCAGGCGCTCAAGCACTGCAGAAGACTCAGGGCGACAACGCACGCAAGAACCCGATGGCTGATCATGTGGACTCCCCCGCCCAGGACGCTGGCCGATCTTCGCGGCACCCCCTGCGGCGTTTCGGTAGAATAGGCCCGCGGGCACCACTGTCGACCCGCGCCGGAGGAGCGGAGCATGCAGGCGGCGAACGTCTCGAAGCCCACCAGTTTACAGGTCATGTTCTTCTCGATCAACGAGGCCCTCGCGAAGTTCAGCGACCTCGCCCTCGCCATCGGCGTCGCCGCGATCCTGTCGACGCTGATCTTCCGGATCCAGCCTTGGCTGATGGACATTCTGCTCGCGCTCAACATCAGCATCAGCGTGCTGGTGCTGCTGGTCGCGCTTTACGTCTCAGACTCCGCGAAGCTCACTGCCCTGCCGACGGTGCTGCTGATGACAACGCTTTTCAGGCTCGCGCTCAACGTCAGCAGCACGAAGCTGATCTTGCTGGACGCCCACGCCGGCGAGATTATCGACGCCTTCGGCAACATCGTCGTCGGGGGGAACTTTGTCGTCGGCGGCGTCGTCTTCGTGGTGCTCGTGATCGTGCAGTTCCTCGTGATCGCCAAGGGTGCCGAGCGCGTCGCCGAAGTGGGGGCCAGATTCACGCTCGACGCCATGCCCGGCAAGCAGATGAGTATCGACGCCGACCTGCGCAGCCAGCTGATCACCCCCGAAGACGCCCGCCGCCGCCGCGAACAACTCGAACGCGAGTCCAAGCTCTACGGCGCGATGGACGGCGCCATGAAGTTCGTGAAGGGTGACGCCATCGCCGGCATCATCATTTCCCTCGTCAACATCGGAGCGGGGCTGATCATCGGAATCATGCAGATGGACATGACTCCGGGTGAGGCCGCCAAGGTCTTCTCGCTGCTCACCATCGGCGACGGTCTGGTCTCGCAGATCCCGGCGTTGATCACCTCGGTCGCCGCGGGTCTGGCCGTCACCCGCGTCGCGGCGTCCTCCCAAGTGGGTGACGTCCCTGTCGCTCAGGACATGATCCGCCAGCTGATGGATCACCCCCGGGCGATGGCCGTCTCGTCGGTCCTCCTGCTGGGGCTCGCCGCCGTTGACGGATTCCCCTGGATGCTCTTTCTTGCGGCCGCGGCGGTGATTGGCGCGGGTGCCTTCGTGGCCTACCGCTCGCAAGGAGTGGGAGCGTTCCTCAACGCGACCACCGCCTCCGCCCAGCCGGCCAAGGCACAGGGGTACCGGGATTCGGTCATCGACGCCCTCCCGGTCTCGGTCGTGTTGCACCCCTCCCTCCGCGCGTTGCTGTGCCAGCCGTCGGTCACTCCAGAATCCCTCGCGCTCCGGCCCGAGTTCGAGCAGCGCATCCGGGACCTTTCCGAGTTGCTCGGGAACCAGTTCGGATTCTCCCTCCCGCCGGCGATCATCCGCTTCGAGGACCCTAGCAAGACCAGGCTCCGGCCGAACGCGTACCGCATCGACATCTACGACCTTCCCGTGGCCCGCGGCGAGTTGGTCCCGGAGCGTCTGGCGGTCGCCTCAACACCCGCGGAGTTGGCCGCGAAGGGGATCGAGGCCACATCGTTCTTCATCCCATGGATGCGGGTTGAATCGGCGTCGATCGCGGCCAGCGCGAAAGAGACCGCCCTCGCACAGTCGTTCAGACCGAGGACGATGGAGGACGTGCTGCTCGAACACCTGAGGTCGACGCTGCGCCGCAACGCCGCGGACCTGTTCGGTGTGCAGGAAACAAGCATGGCCATCGAGCGGCTGCGTCGGACGCGGCCCGAGCTCGTCGAGGCTGTTCTCCCCCGCGGATTCACCATCACGGAAATCGCCGAGATCCTTCAGCGCCTGCTTCGGGAGCAGGTCCCAATCAAGGACCTGCGTCTGATCTTCGAGTCGCTCTCGCGGTGGCGGCAGAAGCAGAAGGACATCGGAGCCGTCACCGAGCACGTGCGACGGGACTGTCGATCGCTGCTGTGCAAGTACTTCACCGCGGGCGACACGCTCGAGTACTACTTGGTGCAAGGCGAACTGCAGGAGGTCGTCCAGCAGTGGGCGGCCGCGACTCCGCCGGATCAGCCCGTTGGGCTCCCGCCTCTGGAGCGACTGCGGCTGAACAGCGCCATCGACCGTTGTGTGCCGATGGGGTACCACCGTGGCACCTCGCCGGTGATCGTCGTGCCGCCAGCGATCCGACGTCCGCTCCGGTCGATCATCGCCGAGCGGTATCCGGAGTTCGTGGTGATGTCGTCCGAAGAGGTTGTCGTCGGCCTCTATCCCACCCGCAACCTCAACACGATCCGCGACCCAACCCCGGAACCGGCCGCGGCCGGTCCGAAGCCGAGCTAAGTCGGGTCTGCCTACTCGTCCGGCCCTGCCCGTTGCATCAGCCGCCGAAGCGAGTCAATCGCTTGGCCGTGGCGGCGCGAGATCGTCGCTTTGTCGCACCCAAGGTCCTTCGCGCACTGCGTCATCGTCCGGTGCTCGAAGTAGTGCATTCTGATGATCGCCTGGTAGCCCGGTTCGAGTGACTCGAACGCCTTCGTGAGCGCGGCACGCTGCTCGCGACGATCCGCCGCCCGATCCGGCGCTTCCTCGGTGCTCTCGGGGTCGTCCGCGCCGTCCGCGTCCGCCAGACCAAACACAGTGGCCAGCCGCTGGATCGTCTGACGCAGGGCCTGGGCCGCCTGGTTGGCGTCCGCCCCTGAGGGCGTGACCGCCGCCTCGAGTACGTCGTTCGCCGCGGCATCTCTGGTCGCTTCCCGCCGCACCTTCGCGCCCCAGCGACCCAGTCGGCGAAGCTCGTCGAAGATGGCACCACGAATCTTGTAGTAGGCGAACGTGGTGAACGCGGCGCCGTTCGCCGGGTCGAAATCGCGAGCGGCTTCCACGAGCCCGACCTGCCCTGCCGCGACGAGCTCTTCATACGCGATGCTGGGAGGGAGCCGACGCGAGATCTGGCGGGCGAGCGCCGCGAGGTAGTCCTGATGCTTCAGGATCAGCTCCGAAGCGGGATCGCCGCCGCTGGACTCTCGCACGAAGAACTCTTCTTCTTCTACCACGGCCAACACTCGCTTTCTCACGGAAACTCAGGCTTGAAACGCGATCAGCACCAGCACACTCACGAGCACAGTCGAACCAACGATCAAGAACCACTCGGGAAGGCCCGGCCGCGGGATCGCGGGCAACGAAGAGATCCGCGGAAGTCGCTCCGCGAGCGAACGGAGCCTGCCGGGCGGCTTCGCGGGTTCAATCTTGAAGCAACCTCGCACATCGTCGGTCGTCGAGAGACGGATCGTCGCGCCCCTCAGGTTGACCTCGCCATCCAGCGGAAGGTCGGTCGGCCACTCGAGCGGCATCCCGTTGAAAAGCGCGTCGGATCGTCCCCCAACCTCGGTCACCCTCACGCCAGTTTCCCTCATCTCAAACTTCAAGTGGCGCGGACGCAGCCCAGCGTCTTCAATCGTCACGCCTATGTCTTGCTTCGAGCCCAGGAAGAACGACGCACCCGGCTCCCGCGGCAGGATGTACTTCGCCTGAGTCCCCGACGGCAGCGTGACCACGAGGATCTGGACCTTCCCGACCGGAGCGGTCGCCGCCGGCGGAGACGGCGGTGGCAGCGTCCGAATCTTGGAGAGCAATCTGGCGTCCGAGCCCCCCTTCGTGGCCTCTTGAGACGGAAGCGCCGCGCCCGGCCGCTCGCTCGCGACCGGCACTGTTCGCGCCCCCGGAGTCGCCTGCGGGACCGGAGCAGAAGACGCCGGAGACGAGGCCGACAGCGCCTTCCCGTTCTTCCGGGCCAGTAACTCCGCCGCAATCGCCTGCGATCGCTCAATACCCGGGACGTGCCCGTTCAACCCAGCCCCGTTCAACCCCGCGACGCTTGGTTCAGTCCCGTTCGAGGAAGAATCATGCAGCCGCGTAGGTGGCAGTTCGCCCGCAGCACCCCCACGAGCCGCACCGGCTCGCGAATCGCCTTGCGGAGCCAACCGCACGCTGAATCCGATCCCGTAAACGGTCAGCCCGTCCCTTAAAAGTCTTGGCTCGCTCCCATCGCCAGAGATCAGGCTCGGGCTCGGCCCGCTCGCCTCCAATACCACACACTCATCCGCTTTGAGCCCCTTGGGAACTTCAGCCCCGGGCGGCAAAATCATGATCGGCCTGACAGGCGGACCCGTTCCGGTCGAATCCGAGGCCACGTCAATCTGGAAGCGGAGTTGCGGCATAGTGATACACCAGACAGCGTCAAATGGTAGCAGACCCTGCAGGAATGGTTGCAACGGGCGAACTCTGGGAGCGGTTCATCCCGCTCCATCGCAGAGCCTGTCCCGATCCGTGGGAACCCGTCGGCGATCATGCCCACCTTTCAAACCCCTATCAGCCCAGATTTCCCGGATGGGAAGTTTCGGTCGTGAAAGATGGCTTGATGGATGCTTTTCCCCACGAACACCGGCTGCATCGCACGCTGAGACGCGGAGTTCCGAGGAGCAAAGCGTTGAAGACAGACCGCACAGTTTGCATGTCGGTCTCGACGGCAGCCCCGAGGCCGAGTTCCACGGATGCCACTTGGCGATTGACGCGGGCCTGCTGGCCAGTTGCGGGATTGATATCCCCCTCGATCTGACCCCGATGGTTGGAGTATTTTCCGCGACCGGTGCACCGGCAAGAACACGCGTCACTCGACGACCGCGCTGTCGGGTCAGTCGGGGTTCAGCCGATGGGCGGGCGTAGCGCTTGGGTCGCAAACCAAATTGTGTTCGAAGCGGATTAAGATCGGAGCGAAGAGCGTCCGGACGGTCCAGTGGATGGTGTCCCATCCGGCCGATATTGCGCTACTGAGTCGTTGGTT
>JBMOHX010000285.1:0-5262 GCA_049317625.1 Phycisphaerales bacterium | reverse complement strand
CTTCTGCGCGATGTGCGGCCACGACTGGTGCAGCGTGCGGATCAGCAAGGAGATCCAGGAGTTCATGAGCGGCAAGGCCGAAGGCTTCGAGCGCGGCAAGCCGGTCCGCTCCGCGGCGCTCACCACCGATCAGCAGGAGATCCTCGCGAAGCGCGGCGTGCTGAGTCCGGAGGAGATCCACCGCCTCGCGAGCAAGACGAAGAAGGCAATGGGGAATGGGCAATGGGCAGTGGGGAAGAGTGACGAGGAGAGCAAGTTGTCGTGTCACAGCGACTACGTTGACCCCGAGACGGCGAAGCGGATGGTGACGGAGAAGACGGGGGCGACGCTGGTGCAGTTGGATGTGCGGCCGGCGCTGGGGATTGGGAAGCAGGATCGGGTGGTGTGATGGCAGGGCCTACTGCATGGCAAGTCTGATCGATGCCTAGACCGTCTGGGAGGCGTGATCGCTTCAAGTCCGTGAGTGGATGCAGGAGCCCGTACACTACGCCATGGACACGCAGCACATTCGCCATCTCACTCTGCGCAACTACAAGAGCATCGAATCGTGCTCGATTGATCTCGCCCCCTTGACCATTTTCGTGGGCCGCAACGGGGTGGGCAAGAGCAACATCCTCGACGCGCTGCGGTTTGTGGCCGAGTCCCTGAGCACCACGCTCGAGTTCGCGATCCGCGAACGCGGAGGGATCGATCTCGTGCGCCGCAAGTCGCTCGGCGGTCGCCCCACGCACCCGGGCGTTCGGCTGGAGATTAAGACCAGCACCGGCTCCGCCGACTACGCGTTCCGCATCGCGGCGGTCTCGGGGTTTGGGTTCCGTGTTGACGAAGAGCGGTGCCGCATTCTGGATGCACACGGCCGCGTGTTGAACGAGTTTGCAGTCGAAGACGAGAAAGTAACGAAGTGGACCCTCGCGTCCGCGTCACCCGCCGTGTCCCCGGACCGTCTCTTTCTCGTTGCCGCGTCCGGCCAGCCGCAGTTCCGAGAGGTGTGGGACATCCTTCGCCGCATGACGTTTCACAACCTAAACCCTGAGGCGATGAAACTCCCCTCGCGCCCGGAGCCCGGCGAACTGCTTGCACCCGACGGACACAACATCGCGAGCGTGGTCAAGCACCTGCGCGAAAACGAGCCGGATGAACTCGATCGCGTGCTTGGCTTCATGAGGGCCATCGGCGTGCCGCTGGCGAAGGTATCGCACAAGCAAGCCGGTGCCCTCGAAACCATCGAGGTTTCTCAGCTGATTGATGTCGAAGGCGGGGTACGCAACTCCAACTTCGACGCGGCCTCGCTCTCGGATGGAACGCTTCGTGCGCTCGGAATCCTTGTCTCCCTTGCGTCGGCTTCCGCGAAGTCCAACCGGCACACCGGCCCAAGCCTCATCGGCATCGAGGAGCCAGAAACCGCCCTACACCCGGCCGCGGCCGGCGCGCTCATGGAAGCGCTCGTCGAAGGTTCGGAACGAACCCAGCTCCTGCTCTCGTGCCACAGCCCCGACCTCGTCGACCATCCCCGGATTACGGCGGAGATGATCAGGCCCGTGGTGATCGAGAATGGGAAGACGATGGTCGGCCGCCTCGGCAACGAACGGGCTCGTCTGCTCCGCGAGCACCTTTCAACCGCCGGCGAGTTGTTGCGGCTGGACCAGCTCAGCCCCGACCCCGAAGACATCAAGCGGCAGGCGGCGCAAGGCAGTCTGTTTGAAGGCTTCGCCTCATGAGTTACCGCATCGCATCAATCGTCGAAGGGCACGGCGAGGTGCAGGCGGTGCCGTTGCTGATTCGCACGCACTGGCCGACCCTAGTCCCGTGTACTCCAATCCGCGTGGCTCGTCAGAAGGTCACCAAGCCCGACGAACTGATTCGTGCAGCTCGTCTCGCCGAAGCCGCGATCTGTGATTCGGGCTTCCCAGGCGGTGTGCTGCTCTTGCTGGACGCCGACAAGGACTGCGCGGCGACTTTGGCCTCTCAGCTCCGTGGTTTGCTCTCCGCGGCCCTTCCCAATCGCCTCTGCCATTGTGTCCTCGCGGTCCGCGAGTTCGAGAGTTGGTTGGTGGCCGGACATCCCGATGCGGCAATGGAACCCGACGAGGAACGCGCGACGAAAGCTTGGCTACGGGCTCGGAACAGAGATCGATACCAGCCCACGGTCGATCAACCCCGATTCACAGCGAGCATGGACCTTCAGCGAGCGGTCTCTGGCTCTCGATCTTTCCGAAAGTTCTTCGAGGTCATGAATGAGTTTCAACGGGACGCGACGGCCCATTGAAGTCGCGAGCATTTCACCTCGACCTCAAGAACTCCGCCCCCTTCTGAAGGTCATCCGCGTTGATCCAATCCACCCCCGCCGCGCACTGCACGCGCCAGATCGCCTCGACTTGCGGCGCGCCCCAGAAACGCAGCGTGTAGCCGCGCGCGTGCGCCGTCGCCGCGAGCTCGCGCAGCTTCGCTCGCTGGGGCTCGGGCATCTCACCGATGCCGGGCCACGAGAAGTACGTCGTCCACGCCTCGCTCACGAGCGGCACGAGCGAAGTGGGTGCGCCCGCCGCGCCTTCGAGATCGCGTTTGCGGCCGTCGACGAATGCCCACCTTCGCGATTGGGAGGCAATCGTGTTGCGCGGGCACGCGCCGGAGATCACCACCTTCACCGCGCGCTCGGTCACACGACCATCGTTGCACTCGCTGAAGACGTCGCTCCGCTCGCGGAGCAACTCGTGCAACGCCGTGTACGCCGTCTCGCCGTTGCTCTTGATGTCGATGAGCAGTTGCAGCGGCGGCTCGCCCTCTGCGTAGATCGCGCCGCGCTCGCGGGCCCTCGCCGCGAGTGGGTCGAGGTACATCGCGACGAGCGTGCGCTCCGGCTTGAGATCCTCGCGGTCATGCCCCACCAGAAGCACGCCGTCGACCAGCCAGATGTCGGCTTCGATCGAGCCATACCCGAGCTCGAGCGCTTGGACAAGCGGGCGCTTGCGGGTGTAGTCGTTGTGCGAGTGGCCGCGGCGGACAGGGTCGGCGAGCGGAGCGGGTGGCGGCGGCGTCGCGGCACACGAAACTAGTGCGAGCAGACCCAGCAGCAGTAAGAAGTGGCGCATGCCCCAGCATACGGGCGAGCGGGTTCGTGCGGGGGCGCTTCGCACAACTTGAATGGTGAGGTATCCTTCCTGGATCGGAGGATCAGCGATGGCCACGAACAAGATCCCTCTCCTTACCGCCACGACGCGACGCTCCTACAGCGCTCCACGAGGCGATGTCGCCGACGCCATCCTCGACTCCGAGCGCCTGTCGAAGTTCGAGCCCTCCGTGCAGCGTGTGGAGTTCGTCGAGCGCGGCAGGCTCGAGCGCGTTTACATCCAGGGCCTCTCAGACCCAATCGAGTTCACGATTCGGCGCGAGGCCGACGTGGAAGGTGACGTTTCGATCTCGATGAACGCGCAGATGCCCGCGGGCCTCACGATGTTCAACTACACCGTGCGCGCCGCGAAGACCGCGACTGTCGTCGATGCGCAGATGTCCGTCTTCCTGGAAGCCGAGGGCGTTGATCCCTCCGCGTACAACGACCACATGACCCGCGGCCTCACGCAGATCCTTGACCGCGTCGGCATCCTGCTCGGCGAGGCCTCGCCTCCCGATGCGTTCGCGACCGACCGCTACCGAGTCACGATCGGCCGCGTGAGCGTCGCCAAGCCAAAGTCTCTGCTCGTCGGCTCGCATTACGGCGGGCAGCCCGCGTGGATCGGCGAGCCCGCGTGGCCTGTTTCGCGAAGCTCCGCGAAGCCCATGCGCTTCCTCATGCAGTTTGAGATCCCCGAAGCACTCCGCCGGGGCGGGCACACGATGGCGTATCTCTTCATGTCGACCGAGTTCGGCGAAGACGCCGGGCATCCGAGTGAGGCCGAGGGCGGCGAGAACGCCGTGATTCTCCAAGGCGGCGCGGCGTTCGAGCCCAACTGCATCACCACCAACACTCCGGCCGGCCCCACGTTGCAGCAGGGCAACAAGCACGAGTACTCCAGTGTCTACGACTACGTCGAAAGCTCTCCGGATGCGCAGGGGCCGATCACCATTTCGCCCGCGAAACCCGGCGACGAGTTCCCCGAGTTCAGCACGCTCGGCGGCGAAGTCGAGTGGCTCCAGAACGACGACACCCCCGCGGGTGGGCCGTGGCTGCTGCTCGCGCAGTTCGTGAACGAGCACTTCCCGTGTTGGGTGCCCTTCGACGCGTATCTCTACGTCTTCATCTCGCGTGACGGGCGCGAGGCTCGTGTGCTCTACCAGTTCACCTGACCGCTCGCCCCGCCTGGGGTGGCAGATCCAGCAGCGCGTCCGTGGAGAACCAGCCGTCCGCGGTGCAGCCGCAGTTGCCGAACTTCTCTCGAACAGGTGCGGGATCTTCGGCGTCCAGCACGGCGACACCCGTGCCGTGTTTGCCCAGCCCGCACCACACTACGCGGATCCCCGCGCGCTCGGCCGCCCTCAGCCCGCAGGCCAGCTCTTTGCACGACAGGATCACGTACTTGCGCATTCCCTGCATCGGCTTCGCGGGATCAGGCACACGCTTGGCCTTCGCGGCTTCCTCCAGCGCGAGCGTCTGCCGCAGCGAAGCGCTCGCACGCATCACACGCAGCTCGGGCGCGAACTCTCCCGCGATGACGCCGGGGTCCGTGTCCACCCACGCGCGTGCCTCGTCCAGCGAGCCGGTGTCCAGCACGAAGAGCCCGCGCCAGGTCTTGTCGGTTGGTGCCGCGAAGGGCCCCGCGATCAGCAGCTTCTTCTCACCCGCGAGCCGGTTGATGTTCGCCATGTGGCCCGCGAACATCTTCTGACGCTCTTCCTTCGTGCCCGAGCCGCTGGTCGGTCCGCTCTTGAGACTCACGAAGACGAAGTCTGCGCGATCTCGCGTGGCGCAGCCGCCGCAGAGCATCACGAGCACGAGAAGCACGATGATCGGAAAGACCTTCATGCTTCGCAGTGTACCGTGGGGCACGGTGGAGGTTCACGCCGCGGCGTGGGGCGCGGGCTTCACGCGTGCATCGAGCTCGCCGCACTCGGGGCAGCGGCGCTCGGCGCTCTTGGGGAGGGCGGAGATGTCGTAGCCGCACTTGATACAGGTCGCGCGGTCGGCGCGGCGGCCGCCGACGATCACGCCGTGCGCGAAAGCCGCGATGATGCCGAAGCCCAGCATCGGGTGCCAGAGCGGGAACATGAGGCGCGAGGCCTTGGATGAGCCGGCGCGGAAGGGGCGCCACGCCGCGGAGTAGCCGCCGT
>JBMOHX010000284.1:0-5264 GCA_049317625.1 Phycisphaerales bacterium | reverse complement strand
CTGTATCTCGTATCTGATGCGAGCGACTCGCCGTTTCGGAACCATTCGTACTGAACCCCCGGCCCGACGGCCAGGGTCCGGAGAGAGAAGGAAGCTCCTTCGACCAACTCGCGATCCGCGGGTTGAATCGCAAACCGCGGCGGACAAGCGACCGGACCGGAATCGCCTGCAAAGATGGGCCGCTCCGGTTGCATCTCGTACGCCCAGTCGATCACAGCTGCTGGCTGAGCGTCGCCGGCTATCCGGATGCGGATCCAACCGGAATGACTTTGGCCATCGATCGCGAAGATCACGCCCATGATGCCGGTGCCGCCTGGTGCCCACTCGTCGGGTGCGAAGAACTCGTTGTACACGTATGGAAAGGAACAACCGAACCAGTCGCAGAACGTCCAAACAAAGCTGGAGTACGGCCCAATGGCCGTGTCCGGATCGAGCCGAGATACCGAGAACTGGTCAGCATTGCCGACCGCGGCGCCATCAATGACCATCGCGCCGTCGACACCAGCGAAGATCATCACATCGATGTTGCCGTCCTGATCCAGATCCAGTGGTGTCCATCCGTTCACGGGAAGCGTCAGATTCGCGGCAACATAGCGGATCACCGGCTGACGGTACCAGGATCGCGCGCTGCTGCTATTCTCAAACCCTGGTCTTACCGCCACCGCGCGAAGTTCGGTGGAAGACTGGATGGCGAGCGGGTCGGTGAACACCTGCCCGTTTGTCGGAGAGGGTTCAGTGCCGTCGGTCGTGTAGTACAGCGTCGTGCCGGGAGTCGCGCACGACAGGGTCACCGCGAGCGGAGGCAGCCCGCGATCGGGGTCCGGCTCAGGAGTGGCACACACCAGTCGGTAAGACGATGCGGAGACGAAGCTTGGTGAGAGGTTCGGGCTCGATGCTGATGCACGAACGACCGTGCCCGTCTGGAGCACCTGGATCGTGCCGCCGTTGGCGATAATCGGGCTCGAGGGACCGGGAATCGAACCATCGAGCGTGTAGCGGATCTCCGCATCCGCCGTCGGCGTGCTGATGGTCACCGTCTGCACGTCGGTGAATGCCCCCCCCGGTGGCTCCATGCGGGGGGCGATCGTGGTGAACCGATCCTCGCCGGTCAGAATGAGTCCTCCGGTGTTCTCAAACGCAGCATCATGCAACACGATGCCCCCGATCCAGCCATCGATGCTCGAGACCCGAATCCAGCCGTATCGCTCCGGGGTACCCGTGATCCGGTACCCGATAAAGGAAGTCCGCGGCACGTTCCATTCGCCGTACTGACCGCTGAAGCAGCATTCGTAGACGAGCCATGCGTACTCGAGCCAACCAGAGGATCTCGCAGAGACCTCAGAGGCCGGAGCGAGTGCCAGTGCGTCCGCCCCGAAGCCCTGCCCGACGAGAAACTGGACTTGCCCGGTTGACTCCAGAACGACTCCGTCATCTCCACAGCCGCAGGAGTCGCCGAAGCGGAGGAAAGACTCGTTGGTTCCGTTCGCATCCAGATCGAGAGCGATCGGGGGGCCTCCGAGTTGAAGCGGAACGTCGTTCAGTTCAATGGACGTGATCGTCTGCGCGTGCACGCTGAGCCCAGAGCCAGCCATCACCGCCATCACACACAAGAGTCGATTCATACGGTCCTCCGTTCAAAGCTCGACCGCAAGAGGTCCGGCTGACGCCGCGGTGCGTCGACTCACCAGAAAGACCGATACCTCCAACCGTCACTTTCACCGTACTTCCTCGGTGCCGACATCTGACACCGGATGAGCAGGTTTCTCGCCGCTGGAACACGCTGGCCGCTCAAGGTCGGGGGTTGGCCGTTCAGCCCCATCGCGTGCGCCCCGGTATACTTTCCTCTCCATGGCAAAGAACAACGGCGGCCGCTCGCTCACCTACGCCAGCGCGGGTGTCGACATCGATAAGAAGGACGCGTTCACCGAGTCGCTGGGTGCCATGCTCCGGCGCACCTACACGGACCGCGTGATCGACAACCCGGGGGGCTTCGCGGGCCTGTTCCGGCTGGACTTCAAGAAGGGCTTGTTCTCGCGGAACTACAAGGACCCCGTGCTGGTGGCGTGCGCCGACGGCGTGGGCACCAAGGTCAAGCTCGCGACCGAGCTGGGCGTCTTCGACACGGTGGGCATCGACCTGGTCGCGATGAACGTCAACGATCTCATCGTGCAGGGCGCCGAGCCGCTCTTCTTCCTCGATTACATCGCCGTTCCCGAGGTGGACACGACACTCCTGAACCAACTCGTCAAGGGGATAGCCGACGGCTGCACGAAGTCTGGCTGCGCGCTCCTCGGCGGCGAGACCGCGAACATGCCTGACGTCTACCGCAAGGGCGACTTCGACCTCGCGGGGTTCTGCGTCGGCGTCGTGGAGCTCAGCCGGATCAAGTCGCCGACCAGAGTACGGGCGGGTGATGTGGTGCTGGGGCTGGCGAGCGACGGCATCCACTCGAACGGCTACACGCTGGTGCGGAGCGTGGTGAAGGAAGCGCGGCTGGATCTCGGCGCGACGTACCCGGAGCTCAACGTCCCCGCGAAGGGCGCACGCCGCTCACGCAAGAAGAACGGGAGCGCGGCACGCACCCTCGGCGAGGTGCTGCTGACCCCTACACGCCTGTACGCCGATCCGATCGTGCGGCTGCAGCGCCAGTACAAGGTGAAGAACGTCATCTCCGGGATGGCCCACATCACCGGTTCGGGCATTGGCGGCAACCTCTGCCGCGCTCTGCCGCCGGACCTCGACGCGGTCGTCGATCTGACATCATGGGAGCGTCCGCCGATTTTCTCGTTCCTCCAGAAGCACGGCGGGATCAGCGACGAGGAGATGTACCGGGTCTTCAACCTCGGCATCGGGTACTGCGTGATCGTTCGGCCAAAGTTCGCCGAATCCATCGCCGAACGGCTGACCAAGCTCGGTGAACGAGTCTTCAGAATCGGTGAAATCGCCAAGGGCAAGGGTGAAGTCAGGCTCGCCTGACGCGTTTACGCTCAGAAAAACCTAGCCTCGAGCGGCAACGGCCACGCTGGTCTCCGTTGGTTGGTCTGTACACACGGAGAACCGCCGATGGCCCCCAACGCCCGCCTCTCGCTTCTGATCCTCGCCTCGATGACGGCCCCCGGCGTCGCGCAGCTGGTGCACCCCTCTGCTCAGGCTCCGATAGCCTCCGATTTCCTTGTGCGTTCGCTCCAGACCGGGCAAACCCAGCCGCCGGACCCCGACGCGGTGGGTGGCATGCCCGGCGGGCTCACCGCGTTCGTCGGCGAAGACGGCGGCCCTCGCGGCTGGGATCCCCGCGCGTACGGCGTCATGACCGAAGTCGATCCCACCCTCTTCCCCAACCGCACCGCGTGCAAAGTCGTCAGCGTCTTCGACGACGGCAACGGCGGCGACGACTTCCAATCCTCCTCCGGCGTCATGATCGACGCAGAAACCGTCCTCACCGCCGGCTCCGCGGTCTACCGCCGCACCGGCACCCCCGTCTGGGCCCGCGAAGTCTTCGTGTACCCCGGCTTCGACGGTAACGGCAACTGGACCACCGGCACCGGCACCTTCCGGAACTTCGGAATGGCACACACGACAGACGTCCTCACCGACGCGAACTGGGTCGTCTCCGGTGACCAATCACGCAACGTCGGAGTCCTCCGACTCGATCGCGCCGTCGGGTTCCTCACCGGCTGGGCCCTCCCCGACGCCTCCGACACCTGCGAGGCGGATCGCCTTCGTATCTATGAATCCCACGGTTACCCCGCCTCGTGCTCGATGGCCCTTCTGCAGGAATGGGCGTACATCTTCGACGGCTGCTCCGGCGACCAGCGCTTCTTCGCTTCCCCCGATCAGTGCGGCGTCAAGCTCACCTACGGCTTCGAAGGCGCCGGCGTCTGCTACGACGCGGGCTTCCTCCGCAGCGTGCGAGGCGTCCTCACCCATCGCACCACCGGCGGCAACAACTACGCCGCCATGCTCTGGCCCGCCATGGGTACACAACTCGAATCCTTCGTCGCCTCCTCCCGCGGCACCACCTTCGACCTCCAGGCCCTCAACGTCCGCATCAACACGGGACTCGTTGCCGGGCAGGCGATCGGGACCGCGGATTTCCTCGCCGCGAACGCGACCAACGCGAACCCGGCCAGCGCGACGTATACCTATCGCGTCTATCTCTCGACCGACGGCAACGTGACCACCGCCGACCGCTTCCTCGGCACCCGCACCTTTACCCGCGACTTCGGCGGGTTCAGCACGTACCGCGTCTCCTTCGGCGACGTGGTCGTCCCGGCGAACACGCCGACGGGCTACTACCACCTCGGTGTGATCCTCGACGGCGCGACAGACACCGACTCTTCGAACAACGACACCGACGACTGGGACGCGCGGCAGGTCTTCGTCTTTGGCCAAACCGCCTCCAACAACGTATGTGCAGATGCCCAGGCTCTCCCTCTCGAAGTCACCGTCAACGGTTCCAACGTCGCCGCCACCAACGACGGAGAGGCCTTCTGCGGCGAAGGCCGCGTTGCGATCGACGACGTCTGGTACTCCTTCGTCGCTCCGGCGAGCACCCGCTACCGCGTCGAGACACTCGGCGGCGGCACCCTCGCCGACACGGTCATCAGCGTGCACACGGGCTGCCCCGGAAACACGACCAACGACCTCGCCTGCGACGATGACTCCGGTGCCGGCTCGCTCTCGCGCGTGGAGTTCACCGCCACCCGCGGCCAGGAGTACAAGATCCGAGTCGGCGGCGTCAATGGCTCCGAGGGCACCTTCCTCCTCCGCGCCGACTACGCCCCTCCCCTCAATGACACCTGCGCTGGCTCGATCTTCGTCGGCCAGGGCTGGCACGAGGGCAGTTTGCTCGGAGCGGGACCGACTGCGGCGCCGTGCATGGGCGAAACCGGCGGCGATGTGTTCTACACCTTCTTCCCCTCCTGCGCCAGCCTCTACGCCGTCTCGATCAACGGCGGCACGGGTACGTCGGCCTCCGTCCTCTCCGTCTATCGCGGCTGCCCGACCTCCGGCGGCCAACTCGTCGTCTGCGACGCCGGCACCGAGAACAACCCGCACGGCAGCGCCATCTTCCACGTCGGATCCGGCGACATCATGACCATCCGCGTCGCGGCGCAAACCCCCGCCGACGAAGGCGACTTCGCCCTCAGCATCCGCGCCTACCCCCCCGGCTCCGATCTCAATACCTGCTTCGACGCCACCCCCATCTCAACCGATGACCCCCGCCAGTTCTCCACCTGCGGCGCGTCCGCCAGTGCGGGCAA
>JBMOHX010000283.1:0-5281 GCA_049317625.1 Phycisphaerales bacterium | reverse complement strand
GCGGAGGTCGGCTTGGACATCAGCGAATCGTCGATGCGGCTGACGAGCGAATCCCCCTTCGCCAGCGCTGTGGGGATGGTCTTTCCGGTGAAGGTGAAGTACATCGCCGCGCCGAGGTTGTAGACATCGGTAAGCGGGGTGATCTCACGCCGGTGGACCTGCTCGGGGGCGATGTAGTCGGGTGTGCCCTGAATACGGGGCTTGATGGTCCCGCTCCGGCAGCTTTGCCCGAGATCGATGACCTTCGCGACGGGCCCGGGCATCACCACGATGTTGTTGGGTTTCATGTCCGCGTGGACAAAGCCCTTGTCGTGCATGTGACGGAGGCCGCAAGCGGTCTGCTGATAGACCTCGATCGCTTCGTCGAAAGTCCGCGGCTGCTTGCGGTCCATGCTCGGGCCGTCGAGGTACTCCATGACCAGGAAAACGTCGGTGAGCGTGAAAAACGCCCGCGTCTTCTTGATCAGCCGCACAATCTTCCGGATGTTGGGGTGATCGAGCCGTTGGCCGACCTCGGCTTCGTCCACCGTCTGCTGCAGGAAGCGGTCGTCCTTCTCCGTCTCGCGGTGGACGTGCTTCAGAGCCCAGATCTGCTTGCTCTTAGGGTCCTGGATCAAGTAGACGACCGAGGCCGCGCCCTGGCCAAGTTCGGAGAGGACCTTGTAACCCTCAACGGTGTCGTTGGTCTTGTAATGTGCGACCGGGTTCGCCATATGCCTCGCCGGGGGGCGTCGAGTCCTTCGGGTTGGGGCACACGCCCATCCCAGTCCGCACGGAGTTCGGCGGGTCGCAGCCGCCGGAACCCTCCGAACGACCGATAATCAGCCGGAACCACGCCCTTAGAATGAAGGGCGAGGTGGACAGTATCTCCGACCATGCGTGAAACTTCAACGCCCGGAACAGAATCGGAAGAAATTCCACGCCCGATGAGATCGGGGCCAGAGAACCATCATCCATTCGTCCGCGGGAGGCTTCCTGTTTCAGCGCGTGGCCGAGAGCGACTCTCGGAACGCTGTCTCCGGGAAGAAGATCCCCGGGCTCGAGGTCCGCGCGAGCTGGCTGTGCAGGTAGACGTGGTCCGCGGGAACCTTGAGTTCCTGGCACAGCGAGTTGATGAGCTGACGGAGACGGCCGAGCTGCTCTTCGGTAAAGGCGCGGCGATTGCCGTCGCCTACGAGGCAGATACCGATTGAGTTGTGGTTGAACCAGTCCGCTCGCGAACCGGCCACGTGAGCGCCAGACGTCTGACGCCGCCACCGCTCGCCCACAAACAACTCCCCGTCAGGCATGCCGTTCCCGTTGCCGATCACGAAGTGATAGCCGAGTCCGTTCTTGAGCTTCATGGCCCGAGCTTCGGCCTCGAGAGAATCGGGGTTGCCGGAGGCCCGGCCGGAATCGTGGACGACGATCGCGAGCCACCGGCCGTCTTCAACCGGGGTCACGGTCTGATAAATCGATTCGAGGGTCTCAGGACGACCAACCGCCATCAGCGGCGTCAGCGCAAAGCCCTTTCCACTTGGGGCGGGCCGGCCGTTGAGCATGAGCAGCAGCCCGCCGACGCCGGTCATGGCAACAAGCAGCGAACCGAACACCTTTTTGGTGCGCGGGCTCACCGACTGCTTCCGGTTCGACGAGGACTTGCTTGACTTACGTGGCATGGAATCCGCTCACTCTAGGGTCGCATTCGCGCGAAACAATACAACCGCGCGACCTCAAGATCGACACAACGCCGCGCATTTGTTCAACAGACGGCGCACTTCGTTCCGAATGCGCCGAGGATGCGGGTCCGCATCAGTCTGCGACGACAAGCCGTCCGCGGATGTTCGGTCTTCGGTTCCCGAACTCATCGAACACGTACGAAGGCGCACGCCGGTCGCGCACCGCGTCGAACCGGTCGTACTGGCTGCGCGACTGGTCGGGCGTGAACAACGGCTCCTGACAGCCGAACATCCCGGCAGCCGTGAGACAGACCACTCCCGAGATTCTCAGCCAAGCGCCTGCCCGCGACTTGTTGCGGTCGTCCATCCGCGTACTCCACATGTGGGGGCCTCGCACCGCGACGCTCCCAAAAGCAGTGTACCGCGCTCGATCGAGCGCGGCACACTGAGAGAGAGGAGATTCGAGTCTGAGGGGCCGTTGGGTCTTCGGCTCCGCTCTTTCTACAACCTCGCGGGGCGCGAAGTTCGCGCGTCCGATCACTTTTCGAGGTCCGTTGCTCGGTTATTCAGGCACGGGAATAAGCCGGCCTTGCGCGTCCAATCCCAGTTCCGACCTCTGCAGCAGTTGCCGAACGCCCTCGTAGACCGCCGCGCAGACGGCGGTGGCGAGGTTGAGCGACCGCTCACCGGGGATCATGGGAAGGGAGACGCGCGAGTCCGGATGCTCGGCAAGGATCGAATCGGGCAGCCCGGCGGTCTCTTTCCCGAAGACGAGCGCATCGCCGCGTTCGAGCCGGACGTCGAAAAGCGATCGCCCCGGCTTGGTGGTGAAGAACCAACGCCGAGTCGGGCGTTGCGCGGAGTCGATGTACCGCTCCCACGACGCGTGCTCGTGCACCCGAAGGCGCGGCCAGTAGTCGAGCCCCGCGCGTCGGCAGGCTTTTTCAGAAAGCTCGAATCCCAGCGGGTGGATCAGGTGCAGGGAGCAGCCAACCGCGACGCACGTGCGGCCGATGTTGCCGGTGTTGTTGGGAATCTCCGGCTCGTGCAGCACGACGTCGAAGAGCGGGCGGGGAACCGAGCCGGCCGCGCCGGCCGGGCTCACTTGCCCTGCGCCTTGATGTAGGCCTCTTCAGCAGCCTGTCGGCGACGCACCGCGGGATCGACCTCGATGATCCGACGCAGGGCGGCGATCTGGTCCATGCCGACGACGAAGCCCTGCCCGTCGTCGCTCTTGACGGGCCACCAACGGGCTTCGAGGTTGCTGCTGGTGAGCACGTAGTAAGGGAAGGGGATCACCTGTTCGGCCGTGAGCGTCCTGAGCATCGTGGAGCCATTCTCCGCAACCAGGACGTGATTGGAGCTGAGCTTGCGAGAGCTGGCAATCTGCTCCACCCGCTTCACGAACTTGTTGAAGTCCTTGTCCTCGTCCTTCAGTTTCGTGCCGTTGAGGTCGGAAAAGTCCATGGCCACGCCGACCACTACAACGTCTCTCCCGAAGGAGACCGCGAGCTTGTTGGCTTGGTCGAGCATGTCCCGGTAGGTCCACTCGATGAGCGGGGACCAGAAGTACATCACAATCGCGCGGCCCTTCATCTCGGGCTTCGCCGGGAACCAGTTCGAGTCGGGGAACCGCATGAGCTTGGGCTCGGGCTTTGCGTTCTGATTCGTTTGGTTCGGGTCCTTCGGGAGCGGAGGCCAGTTGGCCTTCTGAAAGTCCTCGACTGCCGGAGGGGTGAACTCCTGCTCGGGGATCGCGGTGAACTTCAACGAGCCCTTGAGCGCCTCGGACTTGAGTCGCTCCTTGTCTTTCTCGGCTTCGGTGGTGGCCATTCGCGACTTCAGGGTCGCTGCGTCGTCCTTCTTCTCAGCCACCAACTCGGCGACCGCGCCGTCCACGGAATCGAGCTGGATGTCCGCGTACCGCATCTGCCCGGCTCGGTCGATGAGGTAGAAATCGGGGTCCTGATCGCTCTTGATCGCCGCTCGGAACTCGCCGGCGGCGTCGTGGGCAACCAGCAGCACAGAGCCCGCGGGTGCCGCGGGCTTTTTCGCCGCGTCCCAGCCGCGCTGGTTGTGCACCAACACGACAACCAGGCCGTCCTTGCCGAACTTCTCGGCGTACTTGGTCGCCACCGTGACGGCCCGCTTGCTCGGCTGGTACCAGTCTCCCCAGGTGCAGATCAGCACGGGCTTGCCGGCGATCGCCTCGGCGGTCAGCGCTTCGCCGTTCTGCCAGGCGCTGAGCTTGGTGAACGCGTCAACGCTGAACGGCGCGAGTTCCATCGCGTTCAGTTCGGTCCGCCTCTGCCCCTCGCCCTCCCGGAGCACGCTCGTCCCCTGAGCCGCGGCGCCCATCGCCAACCCACACACCACCAACATCGCTGCGCACACTCGGTTCATGATTGACCTTCCTTCACGTTCAGTCGCGGGAGTTTCAGAGAGGCAAAAGATAGCCGTTGTCCCGGCCGCCGTAGCTCCGATCGGTTAGACGCACGAAACCCCGCCCGGTTCAGTCCCGATCCGTTCGATCACGCGATCGAGGACAATCGCCGTCGCCACCCCCACGTTCAACGAGTCCACGCCCTCCGCCATCGGTATCCGAACCAGTCGCGTTGCGGTTCGGAGCATGTTCGGAGAAAGCCCCTCGCCCTCGGGACCCGCGAGTACCACAACCGGAAGGTGCAGGCCCCCAAGCCCGGCACGGACGTCTTGTGCTCCCGCGGCAGGAGTCGTCGCCAGAGCGGTCGCCCCCGCGCCGACCAAGTGCCGCACTTCGCCCTCAAGGTCGGGAGTAACAGCCCAGGGGACGGAGAACACGTGCCCCATGGACACCCTGACACTCTTGCGGTACAGCGGGTCCGCGCAACCCGGCCCAAGCAGGACCGCTCCCGCCCGACCGGCGATCGCGGCGACCGTTCGAAAGATGCCGCCGATGTTGTCCGGATTGGAGACGTGTTCGAGGGCGACGATCACACGGGCCGAGCGAACGAGTCCGAGCGCGTCCCCCATTGACGGACGGACGCCGCTCGCAAGGACGCCGCGGTTGAACTCGAACCCCGCGATCTGATGGATGAGCGCGGCGGGGGCGAGGAATACGGGGACGGTCACACCATCGAGACACCCTGCCATGAGCGCCGCGCGCTCGGGTGTCATGAGCAGGCTGTGGAGCTCGAACGAAGACGCGACGAGCTTCTCAACCACCAACTGCCCCTCTGCGATGAAGTACGGGAGCGAGCCCGCCCTTCCGAGAGACTGCAGTCCGGGTTCAACCAAGCCGCGGTAGTGGCGCAGCTCGGGCCCATCGGGTGACGAGATTTCGACGAAGTTGGGCAACGCGTGTACGGCTCACGTACCCGCGGAAACGCCCAAGGGCTGAGGACGCACGACGTGGGTGGGCTGGATGGTGATCCCCAGCGGGACCCGTTTGCCGCCCTCGGGGGGCATGCCCTCTTGGTCGATGTGGCGCTGAATCGCCATGACGCCTTCGATGAGCTGCTCCGGGCGGGGCGGACATCCGGGAACGTACACGTCGACCGGGATGAACTGATCGCAACCCTGCACAACGGCGTAGGTGTCGAACACGCCGCCGGTCGAGGCGCACGCGCCCATCGAGATGACCC
>JBMOHX010000282.1:0-5319 GCA_049317625.1 Phycisphaerales bacterium | reverse complement strand
TCCCCCCGGTCGCCGGATGGGCCACGCGGGCGCGATCATCGGCGGCGCGGGCGACACGGCGGACGCGAAGATCAAGGCGCTGCAAACCGCGGGCGTGACGATGGCGATGAGCCCCGCGGAGATGGGCGACGCGATCATGCGGGCGATGAAGCTGGTCTGAGGACGCTCCCGGCGACGAACGCGTTTTCACTCCCTTCGGGCCTCAGGCTCTTCTATCGTGAGCACGAGGCTTCTCCACTCCGCGGCCTTGGACGCGGTGGCTTCGGATGGCTCGGACGCGTTCCAAGCGTTGTAGAGATCCAGGAGCGCTCGGGCGGGGGCGAGCGAACCGGGGAGCGCGGCGGGAGTGCCGTCCGCGCCCGGCTGGCGGACGGAGAGCAGCCGGTGGGCGTCGAGGAGGACGGGTTCGGCGCCGGCGAAGTCGCCGAGGGCGGCCCGGGCTTGGCCGAGTTCCGAGAGCAACGCCGCGAGAGGGATGCGGGGACCGTTCGCGAAGGTGCGCCGAGCCGCGGGTTCGGTGGGGGTGAGGAGTTCAACGGCGAGCGCGTGGTCCCCCCGTTCGCGCAGCAGCGTGGCGAGATTGATAGCCGCGAGAAGAGTGGTCGGGTGTTCTTGGCCGTGGCCAGCACGGGCGGCGTCGAGGGCCTGCCGACAGAGGGGCTCGGCCTCTTCGAGTTTCTGTTGGAGCAGGAGCGCGGATGAGAGGTTGATGGTGAACTGGATGATGTCGGGCTGGTCCTCGTCCCGGAGTGACTTTGCCTTCTCGGTCGCCTCTCGGAAGCACTGCTCGGCCTCTGGAATCCGTCCCTGTTGCAGCAAGAGTTGGCCGAGCCGATCAATGAGGCGCAGCACATTGAGGTTGTCGCGGCCGAGCTTCGTCCTCGTCGCGGTGATCTCTTCGCGGAGGTGGGGCTCGGCCTCTGACAGCTTTCCATCGCTCCACAAAGCCCGAGCCGTAGCCCAGTGCGGCATAGGGGGGCGCTTGCCGACGACCTCCTTGTAGTAGGCCGCTGCCTCTGTGTTCTTGCCCTGTGCCTGCAGCAGGTCCCCCGTCGCCCGGTACGACTCGCGTGTCATCCAGTGTCCCTCGCCCAAGAGGCGGCGTCGGAGGCTGAGGGCCCGCTCCTGAAGTGGGGTCGCGGCCTCGAAGGCACCCAGTTCTCGGTAACGGTCCGCCAGTACCTGCCGGAGGGTGGCGTCGACAAGCGGTTGGTCTCCGAAGTCTCTGTCGAGCACCTGCACCGCCGGCTTGAGGATCGCGCGATCGAGGAAGTCGCGAGCGACGTCCGCGGGGTTGATCGTCTCTCGCCACTTCTCGATGAAAGCCTTGCGTTCCGCGCTGCGGATGCCCTGTCCCTTGGGGGTGCCGATGGCGTCGAGGTGCTTCAGGAACGCCGTCGTGACCGCGGTTGTCATGATGCGTGCGGCGCGCGGCCCCGTGACGCCGCCGAGGATCTTCGCCTGGAAAGCGCAGACAGCCTCCAGTTCGCGTGCGCGGGCGCGGGATTGAGACTCGGCGAGTATGGCGCGGTCTCGCTCGTCGGAGGCTCGCTTGCGCTCCTCGGCCTCGGCGGTCTGGGCGCGGACGGCGGCGATCCACGCCGCTTCCGCCGCTTTGCGCTCCGCGACGGCGGATGCCTCCGCCAACTGCGCGGCGTCGCGCTGGTCACGCGCGGCCTTGGCCTGCCACGCGAACCCAACTGCCCCGGCAAGGAGCGCGAGCATCACGGCGGCACAAGCCCCCGCCGCGCCGCGGTTGCGCCGCGCGAACTTCTTAAGCCGGTAGGACGCGCTGGGCGGTACCGCGTGAACGGCTTCGCCCCGGAGGTACCGACGCACGTCGAGCGCGAGCCCGTTCACCGTCTCGTAGCGGCGGGCGCGGTCTTTTTCGAGCGCCTTCATCACGATCGAGTCGAGTTCGCCCCGGACGCTCGAGAGCAGGCTCGCGGGGTGGACAGCGCGAAGGCGCGAAGCCTCCGCCAACCCGAGGGAAGTCTCGCGGAGTCGGGCGCTGGGCGATGGGGGATCGACGTCGCGGATCACACGCCGCCGCTCGTTCAGCGGCCTTTGCCGGTATGCGTCTCCGCCAAAGGGGGTCGTCCCGGTGAGCAACTTGTAGAGCAGCACACCCAGGGAGTAGACGTCCGTCCTGGTGTCGATGTCGGCGGAGCCCTCCGCCTGCTCGGGGCTCATGTACTCCGGCGTCCCGATGACCTGATGTTGTTCGGTAAGTGCGCCCCCCTCCGGTCGGCCCTCCGCTGCCTTGGCGATGCCGAAGTCGATCACCTTGACGTGGGGGCGCCGCTCGTGCAGGAGTACGATGACGTTGCTGGGCTTGATGTCCCGGTGGATGATGCCCTTGGTGTGGGCGTGCTGCACCGCGAGGCAGACCTGCCAGAACAGGCGTAGGCGCTCGCCGATGGGTAGTTTGTTCTCGTCGCAGAAGCGATCAATCGGCTTTCCCGGGCAGTACTCCATCACGAAGTACGGGCATCCGCCCTCGGTCTCGCCCGCGTCGAACAGCCGCGCGATGTTGGGATGATCCATCAGGGCCAACGACTGCCGCTCTTGCTCGAAGCGTGCGATGATCCTGCGATTGCCCAGCCCCATCCTGATGACCTTCAACGCCACCAGCCGTTTGACGGGCTCGGATTGCTCGGCCAGGTAGACCGCCCCGAAGCCCCCCTCGCCGAGCCGCGCGATGACCTTGAAGTTGCCGATTCGTCCGTCGCCGGGAATCGAGGGCCCCGCGGCGCGCTCATCCCGGGCCATGCGGATGTCCGCGGCCAGCGCCTCGGCGGTCAGTGGTTCGGCGCACCCTTTCAGGAGCAGACGGACTAACTTCTCGAGCTCGGCGTCTTCGTCGCACCGTCGCGCGAGCTCTGTCTCCTGCGCCGACGGTGGGAGGTCGTGCAGGTCCAGAAAAATCAGCCCCGCCCGGTCCAGCAGGCTCGGGACGGGTGCGGCTGGCGCAGGTTCAGCGGGCCGTTCATCCCCGGTCGGCGCCATCGCGAGCCTCCTTCACCTTGCCGGCCAGCCACGCCCGGGCCACCTGCCAGTCCCGCAGCACGGTTGTGCGCGAGACCCCCAGCACGCGCGCGATCTGGCCCTGCTCCATCCCGCCGAAGATGTACATCTCCGCGACCCGGCCTGTGCGCTCGCTGGACTCGGTCAGCTCGGTGAGCAGCGCGTCGAGCTCGATCACCCGAACCTCGCTTGAACGGGCCCGCTCGGGTGCCAACAGCGTTTCCACGTTTACGTCGGCGCGCGGTGCGCCCCCGCCCCGCTTGACCGCCCCCCGCCGCCGGGCATGGTCGACGAGTACCTGGCGCATCGCCTTCGAAGCCACCGCCAGAAAGTGGTCGCGTCCGGTCCATCCGCCCTCGCCGCCAACAAGCTTGAGGAAGACCTCGTGAACCAGGGCGGTCGGCTGAAGCGTGTGCAAGCGCCCCCGGGGCGCACGGCGCAGCTCTCGCTCCGCGATCGCTCTCAGTTCGCTGTAAACGAGGGGGACGAGCGACGTCAGCGTCTGGTCGTACCCCGAGTTCGGTTGTGGAAGCTGCTCCGCCGCCAAGGTCGCCCTCCCGAACCGGGGATCAGCCCGCTTCTTCAGTCTGCCAGAGGCCGTACGTTCTCAAAGCGAGTCCTCTCCGGGCCCCCGCCGGCGCGGTCGTAGCCCCTCACCGCAGCCTCTCGACTCATGTGCACCGCCCGGATCCCGGCTTCGGGCGGCGGGAGGGCGTAGGAGCTGGTGCCGGAAACTCGTCGCGCCGTGCGACAGCTGCGCGAAGGAGTACGTGAAGAGGGTATCCGCGGCGATCACCGCGGGGAGAGGACCGAGCCGGGACGAGTGTTCGCCTCGGATCGCGGTTCCCTCCAGTCATCTCTTGGAGATCCCACATGTCACGTTGCTCTCGAATCGTCGTTCCGTGCCTGTTGCTTGCTTGCGGTACCGCACACGCGCAGTGCCCGCCCGAGGTCCTCTTCGGGCCCGCCGTGAACCACATCGTCGGGGGCAGCCCCGCCGGCTGTGCTGTGGGAGATGTGAACCGCGACGGCAAGCCCGATGTCGCCGTGGCCAACAACTCCACCGGCAGGGTTTCGGTGCTTCTGGGTCGCGGCAACGGGCTGTTTGATCAGTCCGTCGACTTCAACGTCGGGACCGGCTCCCGCATCGTCCACATCAGCGATGTCAGCGGCGACGGCCGCCCCGACGTTCTCGTGTGCAACACCGGTACCAGCAACATCTCCGTCCTGATCGGAAACGGCGCTGGGGGCTTTGCTCCGTCGGTGAACTACGCAACCGGTGCCGGCTGCCGCTGCTTCGCGATTGCCGACTTCAACCTCGACGGGCGCCCCGATCTCGTCGCGACAAACGAAACCGCGAACACGTACTCGATCCTGATGGGCAACGGAAACGGCACCTTCCAGCTTGCGGTCAACACCGCGATCAGCGGGTCGCCCAACTTCGTTGCCGTCGGCGATCTCAACCGCGACGGTCGGCCGGACCTGGCGATCGTGCGGCGCGGCATCGATTCTGTCGGCGTTCTCTTCGGCAACGGCGACGGTACGTTTCAGCCACCCTTCAACGTGATCGTCGGCGACGGTCCGCGCTCTGTGGCGATCGGTGACCTCAACAGGAACGGCGCCCCCGATCTGGTAACCGCCAACGAGTTTGACCGGACACTCTCCGTGGTCCTTGGAAACGGCGACGGAACGTTCCAGCCCGGGACCATGCTCGGGACGACCACAGCGCCGGACGCCGCGATCATCGGTGACCTCGACGGCGACGACCTCCCGGACCTCGCGACGTCGACGTACTTCGTGAGCTCGGTCACCATCTTCCGAGGCGACGGGAGCGGTACGTTTGCCACCGCGAGGACCTACCAAGCGGGAGCCCTGCCGACGTTCGTAGCCATCGGCGACTTCAACCGCGACGGGCGGCCGGACTTGGTCACGGCCACGCAGGCCCAGCAGGCCGCATCGGTGATCCTCAACATCGGGGAGGGTGACCCAACGGCGGACTTCAACCACGACGGGGGCGTCGATGGCGACGATGTGATCGACTTCTTCTCGCTCTGGGACTCCGGTTGTTGATCGGGGTTCGATGGAGTGAAAGAGCCGCGCGGGGAACCGCGCGGCTCTTGTTGGGCAAGTCTCTGAGATTCCGGCGCGGCGGGGTGCGTCCCGCTCACCTGGTCGGAGCGGTCGAGGCGTCTTGCCGGTACGCGATTACCCGTCGCCGGGCCGGACCGTCCTCGGCGGATCACGTCGTCACGAGTTCGCCGATCTCGTAGCTCGAGAAGCCGCCGATGTTGT
>JBMOHX010000281.1:0-5322 GCA_049317625.1 Phycisphaerales bacterium | reverse complement strand
CGATCCTGTTGCTCCGGGACAGACAATGGTCGGACAGGTCCTGGGCACGCTCGCGTACATGAGCCCCGAGCAGGCAGACCCACGGCATCCCGACGCGGATGTGCGATCCGATGTGTATTCGCTCGGCGTGGTGCTCTACGAGCTGCTGACCGACGCACAGCCGATCCCGGCTGAACGGATGAGCGGGTTGAGCGCGTCTCAGATCCACGAGCTACTCCGAGACACCCGGCCTGTCGCGCCGAGTCAGGTTGGTCGCGCACCCTCGCTCGCGCACGGCCGCGGCTCGTTGATCAGGGATCTCTCAGGCGAACTTCACTGCATCGTCCTCAAGTCCATCGAGCCGGAGCCGGCACGGCGGTACGCCGGGGTGGGTGAGCTGATCGCCGATATCGAACGGCTCTTGAGTGGTCATCCGATCCTGGCCCGCCCCCCCAGAGCTCCTGTACCGAATGCGGAAGTTCATCTGGCGCCATCGCTGGCCGACGGCTCTGGCCGGGGTGGTCTGCGTGGCGACCATCGCGCTCGCGATTGCGCTGGCGGTCGGCTATCGGAATACGTTGCGGCAGCGGGATCGTGCGGAGCGCGCCGCGGCGACGTTCGAAGCAACCAGCACACTGCTCCGCAAGTACTTTCTGACGCCGCGATCGGGTCCGAACGCCTCGTTCAGCGAGATCGTCGGGCGGGGTGCGGACGACTTCCTCGGATCTCTCCCGGACTCTCCGACGGTCCGGGCACGAGCCGCGCAGTCCCTTGGTGAATCGCTCTACCACGCGGGCGACAACGCCCGCGCAAAGCGGCTGCTGGAGATCGCGGTCCTCGGATTCGAAGACCCCGCGTTCGAAGCCGACACCAACCCGATGCGCGATGCGCTGCTGTTCCTTTCGCTCTGCCGCCTGGCCGGGCTCGAGCAGCGCGACGGCAGGGACGTCGAGGCGATCGATCGCTACCGGGCAGCCATCAAGCTCGGCGCAGTCCTTCCAGCGTCGGACCTTCCGATGCTCTGGACCGCCAACGCGTCATTGGCGAGCACACTCGCGGGCCGCGGCGAACTCGAAGAGGCAATGTCCCTTCTCGACAACGCCCTTGCCCGCGCACGCGAGCAAAGAGCAAGTGAGGGCTTCTTGTCGTTGCTGAAAGGCACGCGGGCCGGTGTGCTTGGACAGATGGAACGCTTCGACGAAGCGATCGCAGAGGGTGAAGCATGCTTCGCGGTTCGCGACGGGCCGAACGACAAGAGCACGCCCTACACGATCATGCTCGGTGCAAAGCACGGCTCGACCCTGCTCCGCGCGGGCGAGCCGACAAGGGCCGCGGAGCACCTGCGCAAAGTCCTCACGCTCTCGGAGAGAGCCTTCGGCCGCGATCACCCCCAGACCCTGACCGTTCGACGGCTTCTGGCGGAAGCTGATGGGGTCACTCTGAAAGATCCCCATCAGCGGGAGCTCTTGGCGGAGCTGCTCGCCAAGCAGCCCGATACGAAGACCCGTGAAGCGATCTCCATACGCAAGGCGCGGGTCGCCGTGCTTGCGGCACAGGGCGAAGTTCAGCAGGCGATGACGGATGCCCGTCAGCTGCTCAGCGAAGTCGACACGCCGTCCGGGGAGTGCACCCGGGACGGCGCACTCGTGCGTCTGGACCTTGCTCGCGGTCTGCGCGTTGCCGCGCCCGAAGTAGCCAAAGAACTCGCGTCGAAAGCCGCGGCGGTTCTCGCGGGGGAGCTGGGAGCCGAAAGCACCGCGGCGAAGCTTGCGCAACGGATTGCTGGTGGAGCCGAGTAACGCAGCGGGCGCAGTCTTTCTTGTCGATGGTGGTGCATACACCGGAAAGGGGTGAGCCACGCGTGGGACACGTCGGTCTCGACGAACCTCTCGCGAGCCACCTCGGCGGAGCGACCCCGGGCTGCGTCAGCCGTGTCGAATGCGAATGCCGGTACGCTCGATGAGTTCTGTCGACGGGTACCGGGTCCGATCAAGTCCCGTCGTACGATCGACATGCGACACACCGTCCTTGTCAGCGGCTGTTGGAACATCGCGCTGTGCTTCTTCGTGTTCACCGCTTGCCAGGTCCTGACGCCTGAGAGCCGCGAACTGCTCGGCATACGCAACCCCGGCATCTTCTGGACGCTGATCCTCTGCGGCGTGCTCCTAGTCACCGGCGCAGTGCTTGTTCTCGCGTCCCGAGATCTCGTCTCTCGCGGTTCGATCGTGTACTACGAAGGCCTCGCCCGGCTGTGCGCTGCGGCGCTGCTCTTCTCGCGCGGAGTCGCCGAGCTCGGTTCCCTGGCCATCGTGATCGCCGTTCCCGATTTGTGCTTCGGTCTGCTGCAGGTCATCGCACTCCCCGCGGCGATCGGCCGAACGCCTCGTCAACTGCTCCTAGACACCCGCGACGCACGGCGTACTTCGTAGCCGCCCAGCACCACGTCGGTGCACGATCGTGGCTGGCCCCGTACCCATTCGTTTCAGCTTCAATGGCATGTGTGAGTGCGTCGTTGGCCGGTGCCCGCTGGCTTGCGCACGCTCCGCGCACGGGGCTCCGTACGATGTGCCGTGGATCTCAGAGTGAATCCGAATCACCTTCAGAGCTGTTCACCAATGCACCAGCGACCCCACGTTTGTTCCCGCTCCATGCCGCGAGGATGGCTTTTCAGCGTCTTCTCGATCACCGTGTTCGCGCAGACGGCGGTGTCGGGCGTGCCCTCGGCACCACGGGACCAGCCCGACCCGTCGGCCGCCTCTTCGAAACCCGCAACGATCGCCGCGGTTCCCTGGCAGACCCTCGATGCCGGACAAGTCGCCGAGGACATCGCCCTGTTGCGGCGTGCGCTCGAGTTGATCCACCCAGGTCTGTACCGCTACTCGGGCAAGCAGGAACTGGACGCCGCGTTCGCGCTTCTTGAGTCGCGTGTGCCCGCCATCACGACGGATGCCGACCTCTATCGTGAGGTCTCACTCATGGTCGCCAAGATCCGCTGCGACCACACCAAAGCCGAGGTGCCGGAGTCGATTGAGAAGTACCGCAAGGAGCAACCCACCTTCCTCCCCTTCCGCATGAAGATCATCGGAGGCCGGATGTACGTGGCGTCGTGCGATCCCGCGCAGGCGGTCCTGCGCCGCGGCGATGAGATCATCTCGATCAACGGCACCCCCGTCACGTCCCTGTTCGCCACCCTCAGGCCCGCGATCTCGGTCGACGGTCTCACTGACGAGGTCAAGGACGCGAAGCTCGAGGCCGACAGTGACCTGCTGGGATGCGACTTCGACCACTTCTACCCGTTCTTCTTCGGGTTTCCGAGCTCCTGGCGGCTCGACGTTCGACCGTGGAGTACTGCGGAGTCGGACTCTTCCACGCGAGCCGAGCCCCAATCGGTCACGATGAATCCGATCACGATGAAGCAGTGGAACGGGCTTGAGTGGTCGAGCGAGCCGTATCGAGCGGAGTTCCACAAGTCCACGACGTGGAAGATGCTCAACGAGGATACCGCGTATCTCCGCATCGACACATTTGTGAATTACCGCAACCCGGTGCCGCCCGCGTCGATCTACGACCCGATCTTCTCCGCGATCGCGCAGGCGAAGGCTTCGAAACTCATCATCGATCTCCGTGAGAATGGTGGGGGATCATCGGACGCAACACTCGAGCTCTGCCGCTATGTTCTCGACAAACCGTTCACCTGGAACAAGGGGCTGCTGCTCAAGGCGGTTCGGTACGGCGATCTGCCTCGGTACATCCAATCGTGGGGCGATCCCAAGGAACTGTTCGAGCCGCCGATGGAGAACTTCGTCAAGCAGCCTGACGGTTTCTACGAGGAGAAAGCGGCGCTTTCGCCTCTCGAGCGCACGGAGCAGCAGCCTTCTCCGCGGGTGTTTAAGGGCGCTGTGACCGTTCTCACGGGACCGGTCAACGCCAGCGGCAGCACAATGCTGATCGCGAAGCTCAAGGACGCGGCAAACGTCCGCCTTGTCGGGTCGCCCACCGGAGGGAGCGCCGAAGGCCCGACCTGCGGACAACTCTTCTTCACGAAGCTGCCCAACAGCAAGGTCGTCGTCCGTATCCCCAACATGTGGAATCGCGTCCAACTCGACCGCTTCCCTTCGCCGGCAGGAGTGCAGACCTTTCAAGTCGGCCGCGGCGTTGCGCCCGACGTGCTGGTTGAGCAATCTATCGCCGACTTTGTCGAACGGCGGGACACCGTGCTCGAAGCCGCGATGCGGTAGAGCTCGAAGGCCCCGCCGTCGCCCCTGGCATAGCCCTCGCTCCGAGGAGGAGCGACCGTGGCTTCTGGCATCCGGGTGTGGGAATCCGAGCTGCCATGAGCGTGGATCGATCATGCTTTCCGGCGGGATTGTGCGCGGGGAGTCTTGCACTCGCTCTTTGACTGTGTATACTGTGTATATGAGGGGCGGGTTCGTCTTCTCCCAGACTGACAAGCGGCCCATGTATCAGCAGATCATGGAGCAGATCGTGCAGCGGATCGCCGTGGGGGACTGGCCGCCCAATACGCCGCTGCCGTCCATTCGCGAGCTCGCGGCGGAGATCAAGGTCAGTGTCATCACCGTCAAACGCTCGTACCTGGAACTGGAGCGTGACGGTGTGATCGTCACTCAGCAGGGCAAGGGAAGCTGGGTGAGTGAGAGAGTGAATCTCCAGAGTCTTCAGCGTCGGGAGTTGATGCAGCACCTCGAAGCGGCTGCCAGGCTTGCGGCATCGCTCGGCATTTCCGATGACGACCTGCGGGCCATGCTGCGACGGTACTTACCTTGAGGAGTTCCCCATGACCGCGCCTCTGGCATTGCGCTGCGAGGGATTGAGCAAGCGCTACAAGCACTTCCGGCTGAAGAACATTGACCTGAGGCTCGAGCAGGGCGCGGTGATGGGTCTCGTGGGCCCTAACGGCGCGGGGAAGTCGACTCTTCTCCGCATCATCATGGGCCTCGTCGCGCCCGACAGCGGCCGCGTTCAGGTGCTGGGGCATCAGATGCCCGAAGAGCAGGTCGCGGCGAAGTACCGGATCGGGTTTGTCGCCGAGGACATGCGCCTCTATGAGTCGCAAACGATCGGGTTCCACATGGATTTCATCAAGTCGCTCTTCAAGACGTGGGACGAAGACTACGCGGCCGCGCTGTTGCGCCGTCTTGATCTCATCAAGGAGCAGAAGGTCAAGGGGCTCTCTCACGGGCAGCGCGTGAAGGCGATTCTGCTGCTCGCCCTGGCGCGGCGCCCGGATCTCCTGGTCTTCGACGAACCGACGACGGGATTGGACCCCGTCGTGCGGAAGGAAGTGCTCGATGCGATGATGAGCACCCTCGAGGACGACACGCG
>JBMOHX010000280.1:0-5351 GCA_049317625.1 Phycisphaerales bacterium | reverse complement strand
CCCGGTATGAGGAGGCCTCGGTCCACCTCGCGCGTGCCGCGGAGTTGCGTGCCGCCGCGGGACTCGCCGACACGAGACAGGCGCTCACCACCCGCCACAACGCCGCGGCGGCGTTCCTCTCCAGCGGCGAGCGAGTGAAAGCCCGTCAACTGCTGGTCGAGGTGCAGGCGGACCGGGCCCGCGTGCTCGGCCCAGGCGATTCCGACACGCTGGCCACCCAAAGCCTGCTCGCACAGGTCATGCAGCTCGACGGCGAACGCGACCAGGCGCTCGAGGTGTACCGCAAGACCTACGAGGCTCAGCGGACCGCGATCGGCGCGAAGGCCCGCGAGACGCTCGAGACGCTCGCCAGCATCACCGATGTGCTGCAAGATCTCGGTCGCTACGAAGAAGCCGATGCCAGCGCGAAGGCCCTCATTGCGGACGCGACCGCGGCAGAAGGCCCCGATGGCGCAACGACCATCGAAGCCATGAGTATCCGGGCATCGATCCTCATGGACTTCGGGAAGCTCGCGGAATCGGAGGCCCTCGCACGCGAGGTCCTCGCCAAGCGCCGGCGCGTCCTCGGCGAAGAGCACTCCCAGACCCTCACCGCGGAGAATGCGCTGGGCCTCACGCTCATGGACATGAACCGATTCGACGAGGCGGCCGCGGTGCTGCTCCACGCCTCAACCTCGGCCGAGCGCGTGCTCGGTCCCCGGCACAGCGTCACCCTCACGTACTTCACCAACCTCGGGAGGGCGCTGCAGAATCAGAAGAAGCCCGCTGAGGCGGAGGCCGTGTTCCGAAAGGTGCTCGAAGCACGCGAGGAGACTGAAGGGGCCGAGGGCCAGCCGACGGCGGCCGTGCTGAACAACCTCGGCACCGTTCTGCTCGATCAGAACAAACCCGCAGAAGCCGAGCCGATGTTCCGACGCGTGATCTCCATCGTTGATCGCGTGATGCCCGAAACGCACTGGATCCGTGGGCGGGCCCGCATCAACCTCGCCGACTCACTCGCCGACCAGGGCCGCTTCGAGCCCGCGGAAGTTGCGATGCTCGAAGGCTGGGCCCTGCTCGACAAGGCGCTGCCCCAGGGGAACGTCCGCCGCCAAGCCGCGGCGGTATCCCTCGCCGAGATCTACAAGAAGTGGGGCAAGGCCGAGAAGGAAAGCGTGTGGCGCACGCAGGCCACCGCCGAGCAACCGGCCAAATAGCGGCCATCCGACACAGAGAAGCCCGGTAACGTGTGAAGCCTGCGTGTGATTGGCTGCTTTCTTCGCCCTCGCGCATATTGGATACAAGAACTCCGTGCTCCTCGCGGTACCCTCCTCCCGATGGATGTGCCCCCGTCACCGGCATGTTCACTCGGCCCACGCTAACCGTTGGAGGATGGATCCATGCGCAAGCTTCTCGCCCTCACCGCGTCTCTCCCATGCTTGGCCTGGAACGCGCTCGCCCAGCCGGTGCTCATCACCGCGCCCGCCACGGTGGGCCCCACCGCCACGACCATCATCGATCAGGCCAGCGGGCTTCCGATCTCGCTCGCCACCGCGCAGATCACGATCCGCGGCACAACACTCACGATGAGCGGCCGCCACACCATCGCCTCGCTCGCCATCGAGCGCAGCGGTGCGAACCCCGGCGTGCTCACTCACCCCGCCGCGGCCTCGTTTGACTACAGCGGCGCGGGCACGGACATCGTCGAAGGACTCCAACTCACCATCACCGGCAGCGCGACCATCCAAGGTTCGACGGGTGGGGTCGCGAGCCGCATCGATCTCGACGGGCGAGGGTTCGCGGGCGGCGCGGGCCCGGGTGCCGGAACGGCGAGCAACAACGGGGGAGTCGGCGGCACGGGCGGCGGGTTCGGCGGCAATGGTGCCACTTCGCAGGTCTTCGCGGGTGGCACAGCCTACGGCGATCCGGCGGCACCCGTCCGCCTCGGATCGGGCGGCGGGAACTTCGGCTTGACACCCGCGGGAGCGGGCGGCGGAGCGCTGAAACTCACGACCAACGGGACGCTCACGCTCGACGGATCGATTTCCGCCGGTGGTCTGATCGGCTCGTCCGCCGCGGGGTGCGGCTCCGGTGGCTCGGTGTGGATCGTCGCCGGCTCGTTCGCTGGTAACGGAACGATTGCGGCCAACGGCGGCACCGGTAGTGGATGGGGAGGCGGCGGCGGCGGCCGTGTCTACGTCCAATACACCTCATCCACTTTCGTCGGGACGTTGCAGGCCAACGGAGGCGCGAGCCCGAGTTCCAACCAGCGCGGCGGCGCCGGCACCGTTTTCATCAAACCCAACACCCAGTCCGCTCCTGACGTTCGCATCACCGCTGGCGCATCCGCTGGCGACTTGTGCGCCCCGACCCCCCTCGCTGCTTCCACCTGGAACTCGCTGTCGGTGGAGGGAGTCTCGAATCTCCAACTGACGTCGCCCCTCTCGGTCGCCAACAGCGTCGTGATGCAAGGCGGTGCCAGGATGACCCTGTCTACCGGGCAGAACTTGATCTCGGGCTCGCTGCTTATGAGCGGCGGGGGGAACACCATCGCGAACCCGCAGGGATCACTCGGCTCGCTCCGCGTTCTCGGTGACCTCACGATCGACGCGGGTTCAGCATTCAACGGCGACGGGCGCGGCTTCGGCGCGGGCCAAGGTCCGGGAGCCGGAACTGCCAGCAACAACGGCGGCATCGGCGGCGCGGGCGCGGGTCACGGCGGCACCGGAGCGACGTCAGCGCCCTTCGCGGGCGGCGTCGCCTACGGCTCGATCGATGCGCCCGTGACGGTCGGCAGCGGCGGCGGGGCGTTTCAGTTCTCCCCCGGCGGAGCTGGCGGCGGCGCGTTCCGGATCGAGGTTCCCAGCGGCACGTTCGCGATCAACGGATCGGTGAGGGTCGACGGGCTTCCTCCCGGGAGCTCCGCCGGTTGCGGGTCGGGAGGATCGATCTGGATTTCAGCCGCGAACATCGCGGGCTCGGGGATCGTGTCCGCCAGCGGGGGCTCGGCCGGCTGGGGCGGCGGATCGGGCGGCCGCATCGCTGTGTATTACGCGAGCTCCAGCTTCAACGGCGCGCTCCGCGCCTTCGGCGGTTCGAGCCCGGCCTCGGCTCAGGGCGGCGCGGCGGGCACGATCTACATCAAACCGGCTTCGCAGCTCAACCCCGACCTGGTCGTCGACGCCGGGGCCACGAGTTCGCCGCGGGTGGCGATCACTCCCGTTGCTGGCGACCGCGTGTACCGCACGGTTGTTGAACGCGGCGCTTCGAACCTCGCGCTCACCTCCGCTCTTCAGACCGAGCAGAGCCTCACGCTCCAGGGCAGCTCGTGGTTGACGTTCGCCACAGGGCAGAACTCCGTTGGCACAAACCTCACGCTTTCCGGCGCGGGCAACGCGATCTTCAATCCACTGGGATCCCGACTCGACCTCACCGTGATCGACGACATCACCATCGATACCGGCTCCGCCATCAGCGCCGACGGCCGCGGCTTCGCTGGCGGCCAGGGACCCGGAGCCGGTGGCGCGAGCAACAACGGCGGCATCGGCGCTGCCGGCGGCGCCTACGGCGGCAACGGCGCTTTTGCAGTGCCCTTCGCCGGCGGCTCCGCGTACGGCTCGTACTCACAACCAGACCAGGTCGGCAGCGGCGGTGGCGCTTACGTCGGAAACCCCGGAGGAGCGGGCGCGGGCGCAGCGAAGATCACCGTCGGCGGGACGCTGACGGTGAACGGGGCCATCTCGGCCAACGGTGTCGTTGGGGTGAGCTCCTCGGGATGCGGTTCGGGCGGAGGACTCTGGATCATCGCTCCCACGATCGCGGGCAACGGGTCCATCTCGGCCAATGGTGGGTTCGGATCGAACTGGGGCGGCGGTGGCGGCGGCCGCATCGCGCTCTACTACGACGCCACGTCCTTCACCGGCACCGTTCGCGCAGCGGGAGGCAGCAGCCCAAGCGGCGGGCAGCGGGGCGGCGCGGGCACGATCTTCCGTCAGGCATCCTCGGAGTCCAACCCCGACCTCGAACTCGAGAACCTCGTCACTTCGGGCGACCTTTCCGCAGAGACCGCCGTGGTGCCCGAAGGCCCTTTCCGGAGCGTCTTGATCTCCGGTCGCGCGGACTGCCGATTCACCGACGCCGTGACCGTCGAGTTGGATACCACGGTTCAGAACTCCGCGAGACTCACGTTCGCCCCCAGCGACAACGTCGTCCTCGACGACGTTACCGTCGCGGGCGCAGGCTCCACGATCTTCACGCCCGCTCAGTCACGGCTTGACCTCTTCGTCGGCGGCGACGTCACGGTCGGCCCCGGGGCAGCGATCAACGGAGACGGACGAGGGTTCCCGGCGGGTCAGGGCCCCGGCCGCGGCACCGCCAGCAACAACGGCGGCATCGGCGGTGCTGGCGGCGGTTACGGCGGAGTCGGCGCTGCGGCGACTCCCTTTGCCGGCGGACAGTCCTACGGCTCAGCCACGCAGCCGTTCGACCTCGGCAGCGGCGGCGGTTCGTACGTCGGAAACTCCGCGGGCGCGGGCGGTGGTGCGATCCGCCTCGCCATCAATGGCTCGCTCACGGTCGACGGCACGATCACCGCTCGCGGGGCGCAACCCCCGAACTCGTCGGGCGCAGGTTCAGGCGGCAGTATCTTCCTCGACGCCTCCGGGCTCATCGGATCCGGTACGGTGAACGCCAACGGCGGAGCAGCGGGGAGCGGATCGTGGGGCGCGGGTGGCGGGGGGCGTGTCGCCGTGTACTCGTGCGCGGTCACGATGCCTCTGGCCAACATCACCGCGGGCCGGGGCACCACGGGCGGGAGTCCGGCCGGGAACGGCACGATCACCTTCGGCTCCTCCTCCGTCACCGTTCTCACCCAGCCCCAGTCGCTGGCGATCCTCTCGGGCCTTCCCATCCAGTTCGAATGCGCAGCGACGACCTCGCAGCCCGGCGGCACCGTCAGCTACCGCTGGCGCAAGCGCGACAGCTCGGGTGAGTTCATCCCCCTCTCCGACAACGGCCGCGTCACGGGCACGGGCACCGGCACGATCACGTTCCTGACCACCGAGTGCTCGGACGCGGGCGTCTACGACTGCCTCGTCACCGACAGCTGCGGAGCCTTCCCCAGCAACGCCGCGGTCATCACGGTGGACCCCATCGCGGACTACAACGACGACGGCGGTGTCGACGGCGACGATGTCATCGACTTCTTCGCGGACTGGGACAACGGGCTGATCGCCTCCGACCTCACGGGCGACGGCGGCGTGGACGGCGACGACGTCATCTTCTTCTTCGGTCGGTGGGATATCGGCTGCTGAGTCCGGGAGCGGTGCGCCGGTTCGAACCCGCTCGGTACACTGGTGCCGTGCGCCGCGCCG
>JBMOHX010000279.1:0-5421 GCA_049317625.1 Phycisphaerales bacterium | reverse complement strand
TGTCTTGCGTACTCGCGGCGTCTATGTAACGCACGGTGACTTCCATGAACGTGCCGCCGTCGGTGACCGACTCACTGACACGCTCCGCCGTCGGCGCATTGAACCAGAGGTAGTTCGACCAGACGGACTGGTTCGTCAGCGGGAAGGAGATGCCCCCTGGGGTCGTGAACGCATTGCTTCTGGCGTCGATGAAGTAGTTGCCGTTGTCCGTGGAGTCCCACGCGCCGAGTCGAGCGGCGAAGTCGAATGTGAGGAGAACCGAGTCGTCCGGCTGTACCGAAGCCCCGACAAACGTCCCAGGCTGGTAGAACGGACCCGTGTTCCTGAGGGCGAAGTCGCCGTCGCCGATGGATGAGTACTTCAGGAACCCGGCGTTCGCGACCCGGATCTGCGCTCGCAACTTGGTGTGGAACGGGCTCGTGATCAAGTCCGAGACCTGGATCTGCGCCACGCTCATCTCGGTCCGCTTGAGCGACACCACGGTGCTCACGGTCCCGTCGCCGGCCATTCCCACGAAGTCGGAGATCCCGTCGCCGTTCACGTTCAGCGGCGCAACCCACCAGCCGCGAGCGGCAATGGTCTGTGATCCGCCGATGGTGTAGCTCGACCCGCTCGCCACGTTCCTGAAGACAGTCACCGTCGCCTGCTGGCCAGCGACAACATCTCGTCTTCCGTCTCCGTCGACGTCGACCACCTGAAGCGTCGGGATCTCGTTGTTTTGGGTGCTCAATCGCTGGGTGTTCGTCCGAGTGAAGGCGATGACCCCCGATGCGCTCGTGTTCTTGAGAAGTTGAACTTCCGCGAAGGCACCAGGGCCTCCCAGCCCCACCGCGAGGTCCAGCCTTTGGTCACCATCGAGGTCTCCCACCGCGAGGGTCTGGGGAGTGTTCATTCCCCCGATGGCCGCTTGTGGATCAAAGGGGCTGAACCTGCCGGGGGGCAAGCCCGGGGGTGCGTTGTAGTGGAAAGCGACGCCGCCCTGGCCACCCCCTCCCGAGATGGCCGCATCGAGGTCGCCGTCTCCATCAAGATCGGCGAGCACGATCGCCGTGGGATTCGGTACGGTCTGGACGTCAGAGTACGTGTCCCAAGCGCTCGCACCGTTGTTGCGGACCACCACGAACCGGCCGGTATCCCACTGGATCAAGACCGCGTCGAGATCCCCGTCGCGATCCACGTCGCCCGTGGCCATCGCCGTGAACGAGAAAGGGGCTCCGGACGGCTCCACCCACACGCGGACGGGCGCGCTGTATCCGCCCTGCGCATTGGCGGCCAGCAGCATCAGCCGCCGGTTGTCGCGATCGCCGTCCAGGACCAGGATGTCGTTCAGGCCGGCCCCATTGAAGTTGCCGATCGCAAGGTCCGTCCCCCAGGTCGTCCCGGCATTGAACACCTGAGCAGCCGACAGACCGGCACCGGTGTTCGTCAGCCGACTCACTTTGCCCTGGTCGTGACCGATCACAACGAGATCCTGCAACCCGTCTCCCGTCAACTCGCCGGCCCGCATCATCGTGAGCGTCTCCACTTCGCGGTGCACGACACGGTCCGCGGCGAGGAAGTTGCCGTTGCCGATGTTCATCAACGTCGCGAAGTCGTCGGTGCGATCGGCGCCATCGACGGTGACCAGGATGTCCGGCGTGAGGTTGCCGTCGATGCGGCCGATGGCGCCCGTTGAGTTCTGCCTGCGTGCGAAGGGTGTCATCGGCACGAACCCCGCCGCCCCCTCGTTCTTCACCACACCTACGTTGGTGTCTCCGAGTTCAGCAAAGAGGTCGTCGTCCCCGTCGCCATCGAAGTCGGCGACCAGGAAGCCGCCGTTCAACCCGCTCCATCCGGCGCCCTGGGCGAAAGCGATCGAAGCCCCGCTGGTCGAGGTGTTCCTGAGCCAGGCGAGTCCGGTGCCGTCCCGATACACGAGATCCATTCGAGAGGATGCGCCCCCTTCGATCTGGGCGATCTTCATCGAGCCGAAGTAGCCGGTTTCCGGAATCGGCGTCACGAGACGAGAGACCACCGGAGAGAACCCTCCGCGCGCGTCGTTGACGAGCACCCCAACTTGATCCCACTCCATGACGGCGATCTCTGGATACGTGTCCGCGTTCAGGTCGCCCACCGCGAAGCCCGGCAGCGTGTTCTGCTCCGAGTCGAACACATAGAGCGTCGGGGTCTCGAAGCGGCCTCCGTTGGCGGAGGTGCCGCGTGCCACCCCTATTGTGCGAGCCCCACGCTGGAACACCGCGTCGCCCAACCCGTCTTTGTCGATGTCCGAGATGACAAAGCCACGCCCGATGATTTGAGTGAGTTGTAAACCCTGAGTCTCGGGCAGGAATCCCCCGAGGGGGTCTGCCATGCGCAGCATGATGCGACCCGTGTCCTCGTCGAGCATCGCGATATCAGGCCTGCGATCTCCGTTGACATCGCCCACGGCCACCCCTTCGGGATCGAACTGGGCCATGTTCTCCGGCAGTTGGTAGTACCCTCCGAGGTTGCGATGCAGGAGCAATCCGGAGCCGGGTGCACCGAACGTGAGCACGTCATCGTCGCTGTCGCTATCGATGTTGGCCGCAACGAAGGCGCCTATCCATTCTGACGGGCTCTGCGTGATCAGCGGAGCGCCGGCGAAAGACCCGCTGCCGTAGTTGAATCCGATCGAAACGCCTGACGGATTGATCCCGATGATGTCGGGCGCTGCCTCCCCATCCACGTTGGCAAGGGTCAGGCGCGAGGCCTCGATCCGGTACTCTTCTCGCGACAAGACCGCGCCGGGGTTCGTGCGGTAGACCACCGTGTAGCCGTTGCCGGAACTGACCACAACGTCTCTGTCGCCATCCTGATCGACGTCCCCGATCGCCACGCCCGTCCCGTTTGCGAAGGGCTGGTTGAGCCCGGACGCGAACGAAAGAGGGCCGGCCACGTTCAAGCTCAGGTACGTTTGCACGCGTGTCGCATCGGCAATGCCCACCACCGCGAGGTCCGATCGGTTGTCGCCGTTCAGATTTCCTACCGCGATCGCGGATAGTTCGGGCCCGGTAGGCAGCGACGGCCGCGCGTCGAACACCCCGTTCCCGCGGTTCACGTACGGCAGCACGGCGCTCGATTGAGAGCCGGGCAATCCGACCGCCAAGTCAGAATCTCCATCTCCGTCGAAATCCCCGATCGCCATGTCCTCCACCCGATCGCCGACGCCGCCCGACCGAAGCACGGTCTCCGCGTTGAAGGAGTTGGAAGCTGTCCGAGTCCGGAGAACAACCCGCCCGGTGTCATCCGCCACCACGATGTCGGGCCGAGTATCGCCCGTCGTGAAGTTGCCCACCACCAGCCGACGATTCGAGCCCATCGCGCTCACGGAGGTCAGCGGCACAGCATTCGTGAACGCGCCATTGGAGAGTCTCTCGACCAGCAGTACGCCGGAGCCGCTCTCAGGGGCGAGAACGACGTCCTTGTCGCCATCTCCATCCCAATCGACGACCGCAAAGTCCTCAACCAGAGAGGGCAGGCCTATGGACAGCGGTCGCGAGAACTCCCCCCGCCGGTCCTTGTCAGCGAAGTAGATCCCGATTGTTTGATTCGTATCGACACTCACGACGTCGACGGCACCGTCGCTGTTCATGTCCTCTGCCGCCACAGAAACCAGCGTGTTGCTCGCCAGCAACGTCGTCGCGGCATCAAACGTCGTCGCCGCCATCAACGCCCGCGTCTCGAGTCCTTCCATCGACTCCGCACGCCCCGCCAAGGCCCGAATCCACCGGTTGAGTACTCGAGTCATCCGCGTTGCCTCCATCCAACAGAACCGCCACTCCGGAATGAGCGTCCACCCGCCTCCAAGCGCCGTCCGGGAACAGGACTGCAACGAATGTTGAAGCACCACCTCCGACATCCGTGCGCCGGTCGGAATCTCAACCCCCGGCGCTTACCGGACCTCGCCCACTGCCACACTGTTGGCAGTGGCGCTCGCGCCCACGACGCACCCGTGCGCCATTTCAGCGCAGATCCGAACAAAGCCCTTTTCTCGCCTCGCGCCCCGTGTAGAACTTCCTTCAACGGGCCACGCGACGGCCCGGAAAGGAGCTGCGTGTGGGTATCAAGCTGTACGACTTTCTCCCCGGCGGTTGGGTCGGGTCTCGCTTCAGCCGCCAGACCTCGGACCTGCGGTGCGACCTCTCCTCCACCCTCCGATCCCTCTCAGCGCACCTTCCCGAGCACGATCGCCTGCTGCTCGAACGCTACCTGATCGACGGGGTCCCCACCGCCTCGCTCGCCGCGGAGCTCGGTGTGTCCGCGCGAACCGTGAACCGACGGGTGCACACACTCCTCGCCCGCGCCCAGTCGCCGGAGTACCGCTACGTCGCACGCGAGTACGGCCGGATGGCCCGCATCGAAGCCCGGATTGCCCACGCGCTCTTCTGCGAGGGCCTACCGATCCGCGCGGCGGCGCTCCGGGTCGAAGTGGGGCTCCACAAGGTGCGGGTGGTGCGCACGAAGGTCAAGGCACTCGCCCGCGCACCCCGCGCGGCGCAGTCCAGCGGAGTCGCCGCGTGAACGCCGCGCTCCGCGTCTCGCTGCGAACCCTCCGCGCCTGCGCCGCATTCGGCCTCGCGCCTCACGCCGCCGACCAACCGCCCGAGCGTGCCCTCGTGGAACGCCTCGCGGGCTTGGTCTCTCCAACGTCGCGCATGCTCATCACCGGCGCGAGCGGCTCGGGGAAGACCCGCCTCGCCCGCGCGGTGGCCTCGGCCCTGCACGCGCGCGGGATGCGCGTCGTGCGCGCGGACCCCGCACGCGGCTCGCCGCGCTCGAACGAGGGCATTCTCGACGTGCTCCCCGGCCCGTTGCCCTTCGCGTGCTCCCTGCTCGCGCGGGTGGGGCTCGCCGATGCCACGCTCCTCACCCGGCGCGTGGGCGAGCTGTCGGAGGGCGAAGGCTTCCGCCTGCTCTTGGCGCGGGCCCTCTCGCGCGGGCCTGATGTCCTCGTCGCCGACGAGTTCTGCTCCGCCCTCGACTCACGCCTCGCGAGGAACCTCACGCTCTCGATCTGTTCGCGCGCGGGATGCGCGCTGGTCCTTGTCACCGCGCGAGAGGAAGTCGCCCGCTGGGTCCGCGCGGATGTCGTCGTCACTTGCACTCGCGGGGAATCGCCCCGCACGGAGATCCTCTCATGAACACCGCTCTTATGTTTACGTTCCGAAACGGCACCGCCTACGACCTCCGCAGGCTCGCGCACCGTCATTACATCGGCACCGACCCCTTCCCACCCGAGCGCGTCATCGTCATCTCCGAGTCCGGCGCCGATGTCGGCGTGCTCGCCGTCTCGCGCCCGGCGCTCAACGGCCAGTGGCGCCGCAAGCTCCCCGGCTTCGACGACCGCACCGGCCACGCGCGCTGGCTGAACGAGAACCTCCGCACCATCTCGCGCGTCATCGT
>JBMOHX010000278.1:0-5422 GCA_049317625.1 Phycisphaerales bacterium | reverse complement strand
TGCTCGGCAACTGGTCCTTCGGCGACTACTTCAAGAAGGAAGCCATCGAGTGGTCCTTCGAGCTGCTCTCGAAGGTCTTCAGGCTCTCGCCCGACCGCATGTACGCGACCTACTTCGAGGGCAACCCGAAGCTGGGCATCGAGCCCGATGAAGAGACCCGCCAGCTGTGGATGAAGTTCCTCCCCGAGGACCACATCATCCCCGGCAACATGAAGGACAACTTCTGGGAGATGGGCGACACCGGTCCCTGCGGCCCCTGCACCGAGATCCACTACGACCGCATCGGCGGGCGCAACGCCGCGAAGATCGTGAACCAGAGCGATCCGGACGTGATCGAGATCTGGAACAACGTGTTCATCCAGTTCAACCGCGAGGCCGACGGCTCCCTGAAGCCGCTGCCCGCGAAGCACGTCGACACCGGCATGGGTCTCGAGCGTCTGGTGAGCGTGCTGCAGAACAAACGCAGCAACTACGATACCGACGTTTTCGCGCCCATCTTCGCCGCGATCGAGCGGCTCACCGGCGCGCGCCCGTACATGGGCAAGCTGGGCGAGGCCGACAAGGACAACGTCGACACCGCCTACCGCGTGATCGCCGACCACATCCGCACGCTCACCTTCGCGATCACCGACGGCGCGCTCCCGAGCAACGTCGGGCGCGGCTACGTGCTGCGCCGCATCCTGCGCCGCGCGGTGCGCTACGGCCGCCAGATGCTCAACGCCCGCTCCGGGTTCTTCTCGCAGCTCGTCCCCGTCGTGATCGAGCGTTTCGGCGGCGCGTTCCCCGAGCTCAAGACCGATCCCGCCCGCGTCGCCGCGATCATCCTGGAAGAAGAAGAGTCCTTCGGCCGCACGCTCGACCGCGGTCTGAAGCTCTTCGAGGGCGTCGCCAACGACGTGGGCAGCCGCGGCGGCTCGGTGATCCCGGGCGACGAGGCCTTCAAGCTCTACGACACCTACGGCTTCCCGCGCGACCTGACCGAACTCATGGCCGCCGAGCGCGGGATGACCGTTGACGTCGCCGGCTTCGAGGCCGAGTCCGCGAAGGCCAAGGACCTCAGCCGCACCGGCGGCAAGACCGAAGAGAAGCATCTCGGCCTCAGCGGCGACGACGTCGCGCGGCTGAAGCACCTCAACATCACGCCCACCGACGATGGGCCCAAGTTCGCCGGGCACGACGTGCGTGCGCGGATCGAGGCCATCTTCAACGGCTCGAACTTCGACGATCACGTCCGCACCAGCGTCTCGCACCGGAAGATCGGCATCGTCGTCGACCGCACGGGCTTCTACGCCGAGATGGGCGGCCAGGAGGCCGACACCGGAGTGATCAAGTTGCTCGGCGAGGCCCGCGCCAACCGCATGAGCGAAGGCGGCGAGTTCGTCGTCGAGAGCGTGAAGGCCTTCGGCGGGTACGTCCTGCACATCGGCCATCTCTCCCGCGGCGAGCTCCATGTCGGCGACACCGTCTCGATGGAGATCGACAAGCTCCGCCGCCTGAACATCGCGAAGAACCACACTTCGACGCACCTCGCGAACTTCGGCCTGCGCAAGGTCCTTGGTTCCCACGTCGAACAGAAGGGCTCGCTCGTGGCCCACGAGCGCATGCGATTCGACTTCGCGAACAACCAGCCCGTGGGCCCCGAGCAGATCGCCGAGGTCGAGAAGATCGTCCGCGCCCAGATCAAGCAGGACCTCACGGTGTACGCCGAGCCCGCGCCCCTCCACGTGGCCCGCGGGGTCGCGGGTCTGCGCGCTGTCTTCGGCGAGGCCTACCCCGATCCGGTGCGCGTTGTCTCCATCGGCGAGCCCGTGCAGGAGCTGCTCGACAACCCGGGCAACGCCGCGTGGAACGAGCTGAGCGTCGAGTTCTGCGGCGGGACGCACGTGACGTCGACGGCGATCATCGCCGACTTCGCGGTCATCTCCGAAGAGGCCGTCGCCAAGGGCGTCCGCCGCATCGTCGCGGTCACCGGCGACTCAGCGCAGGGCGCCGAACTCACCGCCGACGCGTTCGCGGTCCGGCTGCGCGACGCGGCGTCGCTCTCTGACTCCGAACTCTCGCGAACGTTGCCAGCGGTGATCACCGACCTCGAAGCCGCCACGATGTCCGTCTCCCGCCGCGCGACGCTGCGCGAGACCGTGTCGTCCCTCCAGGAGCGGCTGAAGGCGGCGGAGAAGAACCTCGCCGCGGCGGCCCGCGAAGAGGCCGTCAAGCAGGCCCGCGTCATCGCCGACGGCGCGTCCAACATGAACGACCAGGTCGTGGTGGCGAGCATCGAACTCGGCGACGACCGCCAGGCCCTGCAGGCCGCGGTGAAGGTGATCCGCGACCGCTGCGCACACGCGTCGGTGATGCTCTTCGGCGTGGACGAGGCCGGCGGCAAGGTCTCGGTCGCCGCGGCGGTGCCCGATGCGCACGTGAAGAAGGGCCTCAAGGCAGGCGACTGGGTGCGCGACGCCGCGGCGATGCTGGGCGGCAAGGGCGGCGGCAAGCCGGACTCGGCGCAGGGCGGCGGAACGGATGTCTCGAAGGTCAAGGAGGCGTCGGGAGCGGCGCGGACGGCGGCGTTGAAGCTGGTGATGTAGGTGGAGGAGGAGCCGCGGCCCGAGTCGAACCGTCACCTCTCCACGGGAATCTCCCCCGCCTCGCTCAACCGGTAACTCGTGCTCCGCCCCCCGCCCGGGTTCTGAACCAGGATCCCCCGCTTGAGCAGCTCCTGGATATCGCGCAGCGCCGTATCGCTCGAGCACTTCGCCAGCTTCCCGTACTTCGAGGTGTTGAGGAACCCTTCGAACTCGCCGAGCATGAGGTTGATGACCGTCCGCTGACGCTCGTTCACGGGCGCTCGGTTGATCCGCTCCCACACCCGCGCCTTTCGGAGGACGCCGCTCAGCGATCCGTCCGCGGCATCGATCGCCCGCTCCAGACACCCTAAGAACCACGTCAGCCAGGGCGTGATGTCGAGGTCGCCCTTCTGCTGCGATTCCAGTTCGAGGTAGTACTGCTTCTTCTCCTGCTCGATCTTCGCGGACATGCTGTAGAAGCGGTCCTGGGTGCCGTCCGACCGCGCGAGGGCCATGTCCGCGATGGCCCGGGCGATCCGGCCGTTGCCGTCTTCGAACGGGTGGATGGTGACGAACCACAGGTGGGCGATGCCCGCCCGCATCACCGGGTCGATCGCCGAGGGGGCCTCGAACCAATCGAGAAACCGTGACATCTCTGCTTCGAGTCTCTCCGCTTCGGGGGCTTGGAAGTGCACCGTCTCCCGGCCGATCGGCCCCGAGACAACCCGCATCGGTCCACGCTCGCTGGTTCGCCAAGCGCCGACGGTGATCGTGTGGATGCTGCTTCTCCCCGCGGGAAACAACGCGGCGTGCCATCCGAACAGCCGCGGGGCGGTCAACGGCGCATCGAAGCGTTGGGTCGCGTCGAGCATCATCTCCACGACCGCGTCTACATCACGGCTGGCGGAGGGGAGTCCCGCGGCGTCGAGCCCCAGCCGTCGAGCAATGGACGATCGAACCTCGCCCGGGTTGAGATGCTCGCCCTCGATCGCGGAGGATTTGACCACATCCGAGGTCAGTGTGGTGAGGCTGGCCTCCCGCTGAAGGTCAAAGCCAAGCCCTTCCATCTTCCCCAGCAGCCGGCCCTGCTTGTTCCGGACTTTCGCGAGCGCGGGGCCGAGCGAAGCTTCGTTCCAGATAAACCGTGGCCATTGCGGGCGTTCGTGAATGTAGGTTATTCGACGCATGTCTTGCGGTGAATATAGGGCCGATTCACCGCGGGATCAATTATTCGCCGCACATCATGCGGCGAATAAGCGGCCTATTCACCGCACGGTCGCCCGCGGTATCTCCCAGTGCAGGGATAAGTCTCCGCGCCACGGGGGATCGACGTGACTGCTGCAGTCCGGTCCCAACTCTGGGGGGTCACCCCCGCCGCATACGCCGCGAGCGACGCTCGCGAAGGCCAGCGTGGGTCAGTGCGCGGGGACGGCAGCCAAGCCCGCGGCTTCGTCGAGGTACTTGGCAAAGTGCTCGATCGGGGGGGTGTTGAGCGTGGGGTCCTTGGCCTGGTCGTCCCAGCGCCGCAGACGCACCGCCCGCTCGCGATGCGGGTTCGATTGGAACTGCTCGAGCTCGGTGCCGCTCATCGGCCCGCCCTGCAGCAGCAGGCTCTGGCGCGAGGGTTCGCTGAGGATCTCGAGATAGCCGGGCTCCGCCGCGCAGAGGTATCGCTTCGCGTCGACGTGAAGACGAACGGGCTCGACCAGGCGATCGGTGAAGTGCTTCGTCAGCCAGCGCTCGCCGAGCACCTCGTGGCGGTCGTCGATTCCCTGGTCGGGGGCGTCATCGGGGAGGTCGTGGAGCAGGTGGCCGACATCGTGCAGCAGCGCGGCGGAGATCAGCTCCGCGTCGGCGCCCTCATTCTCGGCCATCAGAGCGGCCTGAAGGCCGTGTTGCAACTGGGTGACGGCCTCATGGCCGTACTGCGACGAGCCTCGCGAGCGGAACATCTCGATGATCTGAGCGGTGATGGGGTGCATGGCGATCCTCTCGCAAGGGTGCGGATTCCGACGTGAACGGATCTTAGTCGATGGCACAGCACGTCACCCAACATCTCTGTGTTGAGACTGCGTCAAGCCTGATTGCGATCCTGCTCGGCCCCGGTTCGGCTTACGAGCCCACGGGAGCCGTCCCCTTGGCGGGCGCTTCCGGCTTGGTCTGGTCCTTCGCCTCGAGGTTCTTCACCTTGATGTTCTTGTACCACACGTCGTCGCCGTGGTCCTGGAAGGCGACGTGGCCCTTGGCGTGCTGGCCGAACTCTTTCCAGTCCTTGAACTTGCTGGCCGCGATCCGCTTCTTCCAGTCGTCGCTGCCGATGGTGTACTCAACGACCTTCTTGCCGTTGAGCCAGTGCTCGACCTTGTTGTTGTTCACGACGAGCTTCGAGGTGTTCCACTCGCCCACGGGCTTGGTCGCGTCTTCGCTGCACGCGTAGAGGGCGTAGCAGGAAGCCGCGGAGGTCTCCGGCTTTTTGCCGTCGTTGTGCTTCTTGTTGTCGAGGATCTGGTACTCGGGGCCGGTGAGGTAGGGAGGGCCGTCGAGTTCCTGCACGTGGTACATGATGCCGCTGTTGCCGCCCTCGCTGATCTTCCACTCGAAGCTGAGTTCGAAGTTCTCGAACTGCTCCTTGGTGATGATGTCGCCCGCGCTGCTGCCCTTCTTCATGTGGAGGGCACCATCGGCGATCTCCCAGCCCTCGGGGAGCTTGTCCTTCTTGTAGCCGCGGAAGCTGTCGGCGTTCTTGCCGTCGAAGAGGACCGTCCAACCCTTTTCGGTTTCGGGGCTGGCGGCCTTGGAGTCCTGCTTGGGAGCGTCGGCCTTGGGGGTCTGCTGCGCGAGGGCGAGCGGGGAGGCCG
>JBMOHX010000277.1:0-5425 GCA_049317625.1 Phycisphaerales bacterium | reverse complement strand
CTCGAACTCCGGCCCCGTTCGGCAATCCACCAGCAGCAACCGCCGCTCAGCCAGCAACGCCGCGGCTTCCCGCGCCGTCAGTTCCATCTCGCGCTTGAACGAATAGCCCTCGGGAAGCCCTTCCGCGTTCACCGGGCTCACTTTGCCGCCTCCGCGTCGGCCGGCGCTCGCGGAGCCATCGCCGGGGCGACCGGAGCCTTCCGCGTGCCGGTCGGCGAGCGTGCGTACGTCTCGCTCGCCGCGGGCACCTCGCGCCACGGCGGGGTCATCACCATCCGCGGGAGCAGAAGCAAAGCGTCCCACGCGTACACGAACGGCGCCGCGGCCCCCTCCGCTCGCTGCTCCCACGCTGTCCCGCCGCTCTCTTCCAGCGCCGTCGAGGCGGTCGGATACTGGCCAGACCGCTGGCGATGGGTCGAGTCCGTCGGCCGCCACTGGGTGGTGTACGTCGGGTTCGAACAGAGCGAGTACGGCGGCACTTCGACCACCAGGTGCTGCCAGTGCGCCCTCGACAGCGTCGGCGCCGATGGCGCATCGTCCGGCATCAACTCCGGTCGCTCGTCCCCGACTTTCAACGACGGGAGCTCGATCCGGGCGCCGATGTCGGTGCGGGTTGAGTTGCTCGGCGCACAGCCGACGAGGGAGAGCAGGCAAAGTCCGGCGACCAAATGAGTGGGGTTCACGCCGAAAGGGTATCCCGTTCTCACTCTTCCTGCACGCGGTCGGGTTCCGGCCCCAGCACGGCCCCCGCGGCCTCGCGAGCGAGGTCCTCCTCGAAGCCGCGCCGAGCCAGCGCCGCCAACACCCGGCGCCACCGTACCTCGGGCGAAACGCTACGCGGCAGCTTCGCCGCCGCGCGGCGGGCAGTCTCTTCCGCCGCTTCGCGCTCCTCTTCCGGCGTCAGCCCCTCGGCGCTGAGCCCGCGAAGATCCAGCCTTTCGCTGATCACCCGCGCGGACTGACCCTTCTCCCGGAGTTTTTCGCGAAGGCCCGTGGCGAGCGCATCATCGTTGATCAGTCCGCGCTCCCGAAGCGCCGCGATCGCGTCCGCCACCACGCGCGGCTCGTGACCCGCCGATTCCAGCCGCGCCCGCAGGTCCGCCTCGCTCTTGGGGCTCGCGGCCAGCAACTTGATCATCCGCGCGATCGCCACCGCCACCAGATTCGCGTGCGCCACCCGAGCCGCGGCTTCGTGATCCCACGGCTCACCGATCCGCACCACCGAACGCGCGACCATCACCGCGTCCAGCATTGCCACGACACTCCCGCCCGCGATGATCGCCGCGGCTGCGCCGTCGGGCTTGAGTTCGATGCGTTCGATCTGCATCAGCTTTGCCACGGATTCTTGTACGACCGATCAGGTCATCGTGTTCTTCAACGCCTTCAGCTCCGCGGCACAGTGGTGGTCCCCCGCGCGCGCCGAGGCTGTCAACCCCTGCCCGATCGCGGCGAGCGCCGCCGGAATGTCCGAAGCCGCCTCGAGCGCCACGGCCTTGTGGTAGTACGCGTAGCAGTAGTTCGGATCCGCCGCGATGCAGCGGTCGTAGAACTCCACCGCCGTCGCGTACGCCCCGAGCTTCGCGTGCTCTTGCGCTACGCCGTAGAGCAGGAACGGGTCGTTGGGTTCACTTCGGAGGAGTTTTTCGAGCGCTTCGAGCGATGGCATGCCCGAAGCCTACCAGCACGCGTCCCGGGTGGGAAGCCCCGCAAACAGGTGGAAACGCACCGGAAATACCGGATGCCCGCGGGCGCTATTGCTGCTATTCTGGAGGCATGAACGACATCAAGACAATCGCGGTAATCGGGGCCGGGCAGATGGGCGGCGGGATCGCGCAGGTCGCGGCCTGCAGCGGCTTCAAGGTGCTCGTGTGCGACGCCTCCGGGCAGGCCCTCGAACGCTGCGCGGACAGCCACCGCAAGCGCCTCGCACGCGAGGTCGAGAAGGCCCGCATGACGCAGGCGCAGGTTGATGCCGCCATCGCGAACCTCCAGTACGTTCCATCGACCGACCAGCTCAAGGGCGCCGACATCGTCATCGAGGCGATCGTCGAAGACGCGAAGGTCAAGCGTGAACTCTTCGCCAAGCTCGCGCAGATGTTCACCCAGAATGAGATCCTTGCGAGCAACACGAGTTCGATCAGCATCACGGAGATCGCCGCGGCGACCGGCCCCGCCGCCGGCCGCGTCATCGGCATGCACTTCTTCAACCCGGTCCCCGTGATGAAGCTCGTCGAGGTCATCAAGGGCCTCCAGACTTCCCCGCAGACCACCGAGCGCGTGACCGCGCTGGCCAAGGCCATGGGCAAGACCCCGATCCCCGCGAACGACCGCCCCGGCTTCGTCAGCAACCGAGTGCTGATGCCGATGATCAACGAGGCCTTCTTCGCGTGGATGGAAGGCGTCGCGGAGCCCGCGCACCTCGACGAGATCATGAAGCTCGGCTGCAACTTCCCCATGGGCCCGCTGCGCCTCGCCGACTTCATCGGCCTCGACACCTGCCTCCACATCATGAACGTGCTGCACAAGGAACTCGGCGAAGACAAGTACCGCCCCTGCCCGCTGCTCAAGCAGTTGGTCGCGGCGGGCCGCTACGGCGATAAGTCCGGGCAGGGTGTGTTCGAGTACGGGCAGAAGTAGACGATCTCCCTCCGGTGCCACCACAACCCGCTTCGGATTGTCGTGGGAACTCCCCTCTGGTGGCCGCTTCGGGCCTACGCCCGTCACCAGCGGTGCGGCGAGGCAATGCCGGCAAGCCACCCAGCGGCCGGCTGAGTGATTTCGCCCGCTTCGGGCGCACGCCCGTTGCCGGTGGCGCGGCGAGGTCGTGCGAGCAAGCCACCGGTAGCTCGGAAGGATCGGGGTGCGTTCGGTCCCAAGCCGCGGAATCTTCGTTCCATTCGCCGTATTCCAACACTTTGCTGGCCGCGGCGGCGAGTGTGTGGCAGTTTCTTCTTGGACCCTCTTCAAGGAGAACGCTGATGTTGCGCGCGCTGGTTCTGATGATTCTCACGGGCACGGTCGGCAGCGCGCTGGCGCAGACGCCCGGCTTCCGTTTCCTCGAAGATGGGCAGAGTCTTCGTCCTCGCATTTCGGCAGACGGCACTGTCCTCACCTGGACCAGCCTCGCCGAGGCCAACCCGGGCCAGGTCCGTACCGGCTTCGCCGGTAATGAGTTCTTCCCTGCGGAGTGGTACCTTGGCCTGTCGACGGGCGGCCGCGTGCTCACCAGCTCCACCGGGACCACGATGCAGACCCGTCGCGCAGTGTTTCGAGACGGTCTCGCCCCGCGACAAACCCTCCGCAACGGTGGCCTGCCCACCTGGGCTTTCGCGGCGACAGATGATGCACGCTGGGTGTTCGGCGGCAGTGACTACGACCCGAACCCGATCGACGAACGCGAGTTCGCCACGGTCTGGGACACACAAGCGGGCGTGCCGACCGTGCTCTTTCCCGAGCAGTACTCGAGCCGTTTCCGCGGCGAGGGCGGGGGGATTGCGATCGGAGAGTACGTTGATGAGACTCTCAACGGTGTACCCTTCGCCTGGTCACCGCTAAGCGGCACTACCCTCTTGAACCGCAAGGGCTACCCGGATGTAAGCACCCGCGTCATCAGTCCAGACGGCAACACGATTGTCGGCGAGGCGACGCGAACTGGGCAGACGACAAACCTCATCATCTGGGACGAGACCGGCACCTCCGACTGGGGCCCGCTTCCCTCAATCTCAACACGACCTGTCGCCGTCTCGAACACGGGACTCATCGCGCTCCTTCGCGACGGCGTCAGCGGGCCACCCAGCCTCGTATGGGACCAGGCCGGTGGCCTGAGGACCCTGAATGACCACCTTGCCACCTTCTCAATCTCGGTGCCTTCGGATTGGACGCTGCGGGTTGCGGGCATCTCTGCTGATGGTCGGACATTCGTCGGCGACGCGGTCCAGGGATCTCTGAGCCGTGCATTCATCGTCACAGTCCCAACCCCATCAAGCCTCGTCTATCCGTTGGTTCTTGCCTCGTTGATGACTCGCCAGCGTCGGCGAGCGTAGGACTTCGTCGAACAACTCGAGCAGCCCTCTCTTTCAGCCCGCTCCATAACCCACCACCCCGCGCCGCCGCGGGGTGCTTTCGTTTCGCATTCGCCGACTGCCTCCAACGCAATCCGCCGCATGCGACGCCCGCTGCCCCTCGCCGACTTCATGGGCATCGACACCTGCCTGCACATCCCGAGCGTGCTGGTCGCCGCGGGTCGCTACGGCGACAAGTCCGGGCAGGGTGTGTTCGAGTACGGGCAGAAGTAGGGCACGCTCCTCCAGATGCCACTACAACCGCTTCGGTTGTAGTGCGAAACACCAGAGTCCCGAATCGCCGCGGCGACCCCGCGCAACTTCAGTTCCCACGACAACCCGCGGCGTGTTGTCGTGGCACCGGTCGCCTATAGGCTTCAGTGCGTCAGGACAGACTTCCGAATCGCCGCGGCTGCCCCGCACAGCTATTTGCCACGAAACCCCCAAGCTGCGTAGGCGTGGCACGACCTCCCCGTCCCCGTCCTTCCTGTTCGCCAGCGAAAATCGTCCCTCGTCCGGCCCACCGAGCTTGTCAGGGGTGTGTCAGGAGAGAATGTCGCCGCCAGCACCCGAGAATGCTGGCCCCCACCCGCCCAGCAAGCTATCCTTCGGCCCTCGCGCGAACGGCGACCGGTCGGGACATGATCGGGCCCCCGCATCCAGGCGAGAACGAGGAATCGACTTCATGGCGACCACCGGCACCATCACCCAAGTCATCGGCTCGACCTTCGACGCGCAGTTCCCCGAGGACCAGCTCCCGGATATCTACAACGCCGTCGAAATCAAGGCTTCGACCAAGGTCGGCGACCTCGACCTCGTCGGCGAAGTGCAGCAGCACCTCGGCGGCGGCCGCGTCCGCGCCGTCGCGCTCGGTTCCACCGACGGCCTCCGCCGCGGCATGGCGTGCGTCGATAAGGGCGGCCCCGTCTCCGTCCCCGTCGGCGAGGGCGTCCTCGGCCGCGTCTTCAACCTCCTCGGCCAGGCGATTGACAAGGCCGGCCCCGTGAACGCGACCAAGTGGTCCCCGATCCACAAGGCCCCGCCCGCCTTCGCCGCGCTAAACCCCAACACCGAAATCCTCGTCACCGGCATCAAGGTCATCGACCTCATGTGCCCCTTCGTCCGCGGCGGCAAGATCGGTCTCTTCGGCGGTGCAGGCGTCGGCAAGACCGTCGTGATTCAGGAAATGATCGCCCGCGTCGCGAAGAACTTCGGCGGTTACTCGGTGTTCGCCGGCGTCGGCGAGCGCACCCGCGAAGGCAACGACCTCTGGCGTGAAATGAAGGAAGCGGCCTATACCGACGAGAACGGCAAGACCGCCCACGTGCTCGACAAGGTGGCCATGGTGTTCGGCCAGATGAACG
>JBMOHX010000276.1:0-5428 GCA_049317625.1 Phycisphaerales bacterium | reverse complement strand
TGCGGGCGACGCTCCAGGAGCGGAGGCGATCGGCACCGCCGTCGATGTCGTTGGTCAGGTCGGTGGTCAAACCTCCCGCGGTCTGCGGGCCGTAGTAGTCCGGCTGGTCCTCGACCGGGCCGCCGAACGAGGTGAGGCGGTTGGGGGCTCCGTTGTACCAGCCCGGGAAGACATCCGGGTTCGGTTGATTGCCGTTGGCGTCTGCCGGGGCGAACCGCTCGAAGAAGTGAACACCCGAGAGCAACGAGAGGAGGTCGATGTCCGCGGGCGAACCGATCTTGGTCTCGCGGGTGCCGCCGACTTTCTCGTCGCCAGCGGTGTTCAAGTTCACCAGCGCCGAGAGGTCCACGATGCGGGCCGCGAAGAACCATCGGAGGCCATCGTCGGTCTCGAAGAGCTTGCGGGCGTTGAGCGTCCCCAGGCCCGAGTCGGTCATCTGGAACCAGCGCGAGTCGAGGAAACCGTCGCCGTCGGCGTCGGCAAATGAGTAGTTCTTGAAGGCCGCGCTGCCGAAGGGCGCATCGTTCACCGTGACCGCTGCGGAGCGGAAGGCGTTGCGCTGCCGCATGGTCCAGTAGAAGGGGCGGTTCACCTGTTCGGGCGTGTTGACCCGCACCGGCTGGCCTGTCTCATCGTCGAAATCGGTCTCGTCCGTACCGGAGTTCAGACGGCCAAAGTTATCTCCGGAGCCGGGCGCGGCGGAGAGATCGTCGATGAGTGAGAGCCGGTAGCTCATACCGCCGGCGTTGAACCCGGTCGCAGCCTCGAAGTTGCCGCGGAGGTTCCAGAGGTTCACGAAGAGGCCGTCGGGCGCGATGTTCGAGATGCTGAGCCAGTCACGCGCGTCGTCGGTGAGGTAGGGTTCGTCGATCGCGTAGGGATTCGCGGGCAGATCGTGGTTGTAGTTCAGACGGGTGGGGAGCACGGGCGCGAGCCAGGGGTCGGAGGGGCCGAACCGGAACTCGCGGGCGGGATCGGGATCGCGTGGGGGCGCGATGGCGAGGATGTTGTTCTCGGAGAAGTTGTCGTCACCGTACTGGATCGCGAAGTCACCGACGGGATTGAAGCGGAAGATGGGGCTGTACCGGTCGTTGGCCCGGCCGTCCCAGATCGAGATGACCTGGGGGAGCACGTACGGCGAGTCGCTGGCTTCGCGGGTGAGCGACGGTGTAACGTCGCCCAGCCCCTTGACCTGGTCCCAGTAGGTGCTGGTCGCGTCGTCGGCGATGATCCCGGCGATGTAGTCGCGCATGAACGCGGGCGGGCGTTCGAGGGAGTTCTGCTTCACCACGCCGGCGCGCGTACGGGTGTCGCCGCGGCCGATGGAGACGTAGACGATGGCCAGCACGCTGACCAGCGCGAGCACGCCAATCACGATGACAAGGACAGAGCCCTTGCGGCGTGATTCGATCATCTTGAGAAGGCGTCGCATATGGGTTCCTCGGTGCGGTGAACGGCCTCACGGAGCGGCCGCGTCGCGATCGGTCGGGTTGCGATCAGTTCGCTGGGCTGTCCTCGCGGGGCGGGATCGTCACGACGAACTGAAAGGTGGATTCGTAGTTGGGGACTTCGGGGTCGGTGATTGAGATCGTGAACCGGAGCATCTTGGGCCAGGCCCAAGGGAGCTGGTCTTTCGTCGGGATGTTGTCGGCCCGGTTGCCCGCGCCGTCCTGGTTCGGAGCGGAGTTCCGGGGCGTCTGGCGCATCGCGTCGACCGCGGAATCGAAGGTGTAAGTCGGGTCGATTTCGCCGAAGTGCGAGGTGAGGACCGTGTCGGTGCCGTCGTCGAAGGGGTCAACGCCGTAGATCAGGCGGGGTGTGACCGGGTGCTGATAGCTGCGGAAGGTGCGGTCTTGGTCGTCGTTGCGGTCGATGTCACCGTCGTCGTCCTTGTCGGCGTCGGGATCGGTGACCGGCACGGGCACCTTGAACAGCTTCTCTGTGCGGTCGCTGGTGAGCGGTGGGTCGAGCGGATCGAACGTGCCGTAGGGACGGGAGATGACAAGGTCGAGGCCGTCGATGGTGCCGTCGCCGTTGGTGTCGCCTGCGCCGCGGGCGAGCCCGTACCACTTCAGGCGGCCGCGGGAGTCGTATTCACCGAAGGACCAGTCGACGATGAACTCGGTGCAGCCAACCAGCAGGTTGGACGACTGCAGCATGCGTTGATCCACGATGTCCGCGCTCTGGTTGCGCTGGTCGGCTGCCTGCGTCGCATCATTCTGGATGATGCTCAACAGGTTGATCGTCGAAGACTCGGCACGCATGCGGGAGCCGGGACGTTCGCCTTGGGCCAGGTACGGCGCGGCGACGGTCGGGTCGGACTCGGCGGGGAACGCGTTGTCCATCCAGTTGTGGATGACGTCGATCGGATCGGGCTGGGTCGGTCGTGTGCGCCGGACCGGTTCGCCGGGAGTGAAGGGGTTGGCGAAGTAGCTGGTCGCCGGGAGGGGAGGGAAGTCGTTGTCGATAAGGTCCGCCGGGAGAACCTGTCCCGACGTCTGGTCGCGCTGGGCGTAGCCGTACACCATCGAGCGGATCTCGAGCAGGTCGGTCGCGGCGATGTCGACCAGGCCCGAGCTCATCGCGGGGCTTTGGTTGATCATCGAGTCGAACATCACATCGGCGGCGTCGGGTTCGGGCAAGGTGAAGTTCACCGAACGGAAGATGCTCGGAGCCGCGGGCTGGAGCCCGACCTGGAAGCGGCTGTCCGCCATCCGGGTCCGGCCCGTGGTGGTGGCGGGGTCGACGTCAAAGATCGGTGTAGGGGAGTAGCTGTTGCTCTCGACGTCACGCGGCTTGGCGAGCACGAGGACGTGGCGGAGCAGGTTCCAGGAAGATGCGTAGCGGTTGGGATTGCTGGAGGCCTGCTCGCCCAGACCCATATTGGGGTCGAGCATCCGGTCGGAGGGGAGCGGGCGGAGGTAGAGGCTGTTTGCGGTGAGGTCTTCCGGCCGGCGCTGGCCGTGACCGAGATAGATCCGAGCGGTACGCCCGGTCACCGGTGCCGCGTCGGGGTTCAGCGGCGTGCGTTTGCTCGCGAAGGTCCCGTTGCGGAAGAAGAGGACCTCGTCGATGCGCCGTGCGCGGGCGGTGACATCGTCGGCGGAGAGCGGCACTGGGTTGTCGACGAGCTGCTGGCGGATGACCAGGAAGCCCTGCGGAGAGATCTGGGAGACGTCGCGGCGGATGGCGTTCTCGATCAGCTGTGCCGCGGCGTTGAGGCGGCTGGCCTTGCGGCCTCCGGTGACGGTCTTGCCTACGGCCGAGAGGATGGCGACCAGGCCGAGAGAGATGATGAGCAGCGCGGCGAGCGACACGGTGATCTCGAGGATCGTGAAACCGGGGCGTGAAGCGCGGCTGGGAGCGTGGATCTGGGCGGTGGGAGCGGGACTCATCGGACGGTCTCCACAAACGCTTCAACCGCGAGTTGGGGGGTGAAGATCACCTCGAACTGAAGGTTGCGCTGCTGCTCGCCGTAGCCGGGCGAGAGGGTCAGCGTGTATCCGTTGCCGGTGCGGACGCGCTCGACGATGGTCTGCACCGAGGGGGGGTCGAGGGAGTCCACGAACTTCTGACCCTTGCGGGCGATGGCAAGGTCGGACTCGTTGCCCGGAGAGCCGGTGGTGACGTAGACGATCGAGGGGTCGTCGCGATCGATGCGGATGACGGTGCTGCGGACCCGTGAGTACACACCCCGGCCGTTGCCGGTGGGCACTCCATCGATGGATTCGGCGACGGGAATGACGGTTCGGGTGAGGAGGTTTCCGGCGTCGACGGTGCCCAGGAGCTCTTTCGAGAGCGACGAGCCGCGGGGAACGACGATGCCGGGATCCACCTGCCTCACGAAGACAGCGACCTGCACGACACCGTTCGGGGTTTTGCGCGGGACAAAGTCCCAGACGTACTCGGGGTCGAGCCCGGAGAAGGGCTCGGGAAAGAGGCGGGCGTAGGAGTAGAGGAAGGTCGGTTCGCGGTCCAGCACCTCTGCAACGTTGCGGTCTCGGAGGTCTGTGGAGATCTCCGTGCCGTCGACGGCGGGGATGCAGTCAAAGTGGACGCCCCCGCCAACCTCGATGTCGCCGAAGCGGGCGTAGTCGGTCGCGATACCCGCGTCGAGCCCGTCCCAGTCCCAGGCGATCTGCCACTGGCCGGTGTACTTGATCGCGAGGGGGCACTCGGTGGGTGCGGCGCTCGCCGAGAGCAGAGAGTCCTGCGCGAGGAACTCCCAGTCGATGAAGTTGGGAGCTTCGCTGGTGCGGGAGGTGCGGCTAAAGAGCTCGCGGAGCGAGCTGCGGGCGCTGTCGGAGGTGCGGGCGACGATGACGTCCTTCTGCTGCCGGATGACGGCCGGGAAGACCGCCGCGAGTCCGAGGAGACCGAGCGCGAGGACGACGACCGAGATGAGGACCTCGATCAGCGAGAACGCGGCGATCAGTCGGGTGGCGCTGGAGCGAGAGGGTTTCACGGGGAGATCTCCTCGACCTGTCCGGCGTAGTGCTGGAAGGTGAACAGGCGGGCGTCGGAAGCGACGGGTTCACCGTTGCCACCGCTCATGACGAGTCGACCTTCGAGCCAGCGGTTGATCATGTCGACGACCTCCGCGGGGTCGGTGACTCCGGTTGGGAAGAGGCTGTCGTCGAGCACCGGGGTGATGGCGGGCAGAGCGGGGTTGGTCGTGTCGCTGTCGTAGAGGCACTTGGTCACGCGGTTGACGCCGCGGAAGCCCATCGCCCGTGCGAGGGAAGCCTCTTCGTGCAGGGCGAGCTCGGTGACGGGCCGGGTCAGAACGGTGTCGCTCGAAACGTCCCCGAGCCAGCGGGCTTCGGAGGTTGGGAGACCGGCGGCATCGTTCACCAGGGAAGCGACGCGACGGACGGCCAGGGGCAGGTCTTCGGCGCGGTCGAGGCGGGGAATGTCGGACCAGGGCGGCTGCACTCGGAAGTCGTCATCGGGGCTGAGGTCGACGACGAGGCAGGTGCGACGATCGGCACCCTCGATCTCACCCGTGGCCTTCTTGAACCGGATCATGAACGTCTGGCGGTTGCGGCCTTGATCGCCTCGGAAGCGGTCGTAAAAACCGGTCTCCGGGAAGACCCAGTTCCCCAACGCGCGGCGGGGGGTCCACATCGGGCCTTCGTACCACCCATTGGGGTCCGAGGCACCGTTGTCGAAAGAACCCGGGGAGGCGTAGCCGCGGACGACCCAGCCCTCGGGGAGCTGAACCGGTTCGGAGTTGGGCACGGGAACGAAGACATCGCGATCGATCGACGTCAGACCGGTGAGCGGGTCGGTCTGGGGGGCGATGCTGTCGCGGATCGTGGCGACCTGCACGCACGGAACGATGGAGAGACGGCCGCCGGGCTCGAAGAAGAAGACGGCGGCACCGTCGCCACCTTCGGACTGGATGGCGGCGTCGCGGCCCGCGGCG
>JBMOHX010000275.1:0-5477 GCA_049317625.1 Phycisphaerales bacterium | reverse complement strand
CGAGATCGATCAGCTTTGCGCTCGCGATGTCGGCCTCGGTCGCGACGACGCGGGCGCCGCGGAGCTCGCCGATCGAGCGGACGGTGGGCGTGTCCCATCGCGCGAACGCGACGAGCTCGGTGGTGACCAGCGGCTGGCTGAGCGCGAAGAACGCCTCGGTGGAGTCGTCGATGACCATGAGCGGGATGAGCTGCACGCGCCCGGCCTTCATCGCGGCGCGCACCGGCTCGCCGGGCTTCATCCGTACCTGCTCGATGCTCAGCCCGCTTTCTCGGGCCGCGGCGTTGAGGAGCTCGACGACGAAGCCGTACATCCGGCCCTCGGCGTCAAACTCCACAAGGGTGGGGAGCTCGTCTCCCGGTCTCGCGGCGACGCGGCAACTGGAGGGCTCGCTGGACGGCTGCCGAGCGGCGGCAGAAGCGGCGTGCCCGAGCAGCAGCCCGCAGCACAACAGCACCAGCGAAGAGAACCGCGCGATCCCCAAAGTGGTCGTGCCCATGCCCTTCAAAACTCCCCCTCCCACTCGGGATCGACGCACTTTACCCCATCGGCACTCGGGGCACAACACCCCGGCGGCGCGTATCCTACCGTGCACGGGCCGAACCGGAACGGTTCGCACCCCTCATCCAAGTTTCTCAGGAGAAGCCGAATGTCGAGCACGCCTACCGCCATCACCATGACCGCCGGCAAACTCGCGGTCCCCGACTGCCCCGTGATCCCCTTCATCGAGGGCGACGGCACCGGCCCGGACATCTGGCGGGCGAGCGTGCGGGTCTTCGACGCGGCGGTTGCGAAGGCCTACGGCGGCAAGAAGAAGATCACGTGGATGGAAGTGCTCGCGGGCGAGAAAGCGTTCAACAAGACCGGCGGCAACTGGCTGCCGGAGGAGACCCTCGCCGCGTTCCGCAAGTACCTCGTGGGCATCAAGGGCCCGCTCACCACGCCGGTCGGCGGGGGCATCCGCTCGCTGAACGTCGCGCTGCGGCAGTTGCTGGACCTGTACGTCTGCCTGCGCCCGGTGCGCTGGTTCCAGGGCGTGCCCAGCCCGGTGAAGCGGCCGCAGGACTGCGACATGGTGATCTTCCGTGAGAACACCGAGGACATCTACGCGGGTATCGAGTGGGCCGCGGGGACCGCCGAGAGCCAGAAGATGCTCGACTTCATCGCGAAGGAGTTCCCGAAGGAGTTCGGCAAGATCCGCTTCGGCACCGAGGCCAAGACGGCCGAGTTCGCGAAGGCCGCGATGGGCGGGCACGACACCCCCGATGATCACAAGGTGATGGTCGGCATCGGCATCAAGCCGGTGAGCCGGATGGGTTCGCAGCGGCTGGTGTACTCCGCGATCGAGTACGCCCTGCGCGAGAAGCGGAAGAACGTGACGTTCGTCCACAAGGGCAACATCATGAAGTTCACCGAGGGTGCCTTCAAGGACTGGGGCTACGAGCTCGCGACCGCCGCGGTGAACGAGGGCGGGTTCCGCGACCGGTGCGTCACCGAGCGTGAGAGCTGGATCCTGGGCAACAAGGAGTCGAAGGCGGAGCTCTCCGCGGTGGACAACGCGAAGATGATCGACCCCGGCTACGACATGATGACTCCCGACCAGCAGAAGAAGATCGTGGCGGAGGTCGAGACGGTGCTGACCTCGCTGTGGCCCACGCACGGTGAAGGCAAGTGGAAGAAGATGCTGATGGTCCGCGACTCGATCGCGGACATCACGCTGCAGCAGGTCCTGACCCGCCCGAAGGACTTCGACGTCATCGCCTGCATGAACCTCAACGGCGACTACCTGAGCGACGCGCTCGCGGCCCAGATCGGCGGCATCGGCATCGCGCCGGGCGCGAACATCAACTACGTGACCGGCCACGCGATCTTCGAGGCGACCCACGGCACGGCGCCCAAGTACGCGAACCTCGATCAGGTGAACCCGGGCTCGGTGATCCTCTCGGGCGAGATGATGCTGCGGTACATGGGCTGGACGGAAGCCGCGGACCTGATCATCAAGGGCATGGACGGCGCGATCGGCGCGAAGACGGTGACGTACGACTTCCACCGGATGATGGAGGGCGCGACGAAGCTCAAGTGCAGCGAGTTCGCGGATGCGATGATTAAGCATATGGGTTAAGAGGGCAATGGGGAGTGGGGAATGGGCAGTGGGAGAGGCCTTGGGCCATAGGGCTTAGGCCATAGGGAAGAGTGAAGAGCCGCGCTCCGGATGGGGCGCGGTTTTTTGTTGCACGAGCCCGCTCTCGCTCAGCAGCCCTGATCCCACCGTGCGAAAAACTGGATCACGTCGTCGCCGTCGACGCCGCCATCTGCGTTGAAATCCGCGACGAGCTCGCCTGCGTCCCAGGCTGTGAAGAACGCGATGACGTCGTCGCCGTCGACGCCACCGTCCTGATTAAAATCCGCGGCACACACCCGGATGATCACGGACGCCGAAGCGGCTTGGCCGCACGCGTTGGTGACCACGCAGACGTACTCGCCCGAATCAGATGGGCCGGCGCTCAGGATGGTGAGGGCCGGGGTTGTCGCGCCTTGGCACTGCGCGCCGTCAGAAACCGGGCTGCCGCTGCGCAGCCACTGGTAGGACAGCGGCCCCTCGCCCTCCGCGCGGATCGAAAGCGTGAGCGCGTCCCCGGGATCGACCGTGCCGGGCACGATCGGGTCTTGGAGCACCCGCGGGCACTTCGAGATCACCCGCACGCGGAGCGACGGGGCGAACGAGGGACTGCTCCACTCCTTGGTGAAGAAGGACTGCCCCTCGTTGCTGGCGTCGACCCGCTTAAAGAGGAACGTGACCTTGCCATCGGTATCCTCGCGGAGGAAGTTCCTGAGCCTCTCCCCCGTGAACCACAACTTGTCCGGGCGGTTGTTGTTCTGGAAGCCGGTGTTGTCCAGGAACACCGTGGCGAGGAACCGCGTGGTGTCGGGATCGCCAAGCCCGCCGGACGCGTCGTTCCCGACCGCCGTGTTCCAAGTGACGTGGCCCGCGCCGGACTCGATCCAGTTGTCACCGTTGGCGCCCTGCCGGACGCCGAAGAAGTTGATCTCCCGCTTCCCGTCGCCGACACCGAAGTAGGTCTGCGAGAGCGTCGCTGTCGCTTCGGCGATGAAGTTCTGCGCGAGGTTCAGTGAACCGAGATCAAACCGCAGGTAACCGGCCTGATGGAAACCGCCCGCCGCGGGCGAATGGAAGGCACCGACCGAGTCGCCGGTTCCAAAGTCGTCCGTCGAGTATCGATCGAGCCCGGCGTCGGCACCCGCGCCGTCGAAGGTTCGGATCGTTCTGAGGCGCGGCTGCGGGAAGAGGCACGCGGTCGGCACGATCTGACGGGGCTGGCTGGGGCTCTGCCAGGAGAACTCGACGGAGGCTCCGCCACCGCCCTGGTAGTACTCGATGACCACGTCGTGGGTGCGGCTGGAATCGAGCATGATCGTTCCGCCCACGTCTGTGGGGCCCTGATCCTGCCAACGATCCGCGAGGAGCACGCCATCGACGAACAGGCGGGCGCCGTCGTCGGCTCGCACGATCAGCGTGTGCGCTTCGGTAAACCGAGGCTGGAGCTGTCCGACCCAGCGCACCGCATAGTTGAACTGGGGGACTTGGGGTGCAGGGCTCGACGAGTTCCAGTTGAAGTTGACGATGGGGTCGACGCGCGTGAGGAGCGGCGTGCCGACAAACTCGCGGCTCGCGAAGTAGGTCCCCGTCAATCCTGTTCCGTTCGAGGTGGCCGCGTACCGCGCGACGATCGTGGTGGCGGGGAGAACCGCGTTGGGAGTGTGTGCGAGGTCCCTCACGTTGGAGACCGAGACTTCGACATCACCGGGGTTGATCGGGGTCGTGGTGAGCGTGACCGACTGGCCGTCGGTGCTCAACTGCGCGGCGAGCACGGTCGCCCCTCGCACGGAGTAGTTGGCGAGCGTGGTGGCGGAGGCCGCCTCGACCGCTTCCGCAAAGCCGACCGTCAGGAAGCGAGGGTCCAGTCCCATCGCCGCGGAGATGAGCCGCGGCGATGCCGTGTCGGCGAAGGTCGCGAACGTCCGAGCCTGGCTTCGTGGCGACTCGACCCCGGCGCCGTTGATCGCCGAGATCTCGTACGTGTGCGAGGTGCCGTCGCGCAGCCCCTCGTCGCGCAGCGTGGGGGACAATGTGCTCTGAAGGAACACGCCGTCCCGCGTGATGTTGTGCCGAGCGACTCCGGACTCCGCGTCAACCGCGGGTGCCCAGTTGATCTCGATCGAGTTCTCCGTCGCGCTGGCCAGCGCGGGCGCTCCGGGGACGGTCGGTGTTGTAGGGTCGAGTTCGTACCCGTTGAAGAAGTTGAGCATGCCGCCGCAGTTCGCGTGGGTGCGACCCAGGGGCAGCATGCCGCGCGTCAGCTCGGTCGTGATCCCGGCGCGGGTCTCGCGCACCCACACCGCGAACGAGCCGTCCGGGATATAGCAGCTCTCGGGCATGGACATCGAGAGCGAGGACTCGATGTTCGTGAACATCGCCCGCGTGCGGTCCGGGATCGTGGTCGAGGGGTACACGAGGCCGCCAAGGATGAGCGAGCGGCCGCGGCCTTGGGTCACGAGCACGGAACCGTTGCCCTCGGTCTTCACGCCCAGCGCGTAGAGGTCGCCCGCGTTGTTGACGACGTGGGCGCTGTTGCCCTCGGGGTTCAGCTGCGAGGCCCAGACCCGCTGACCGGAAAAGGTCATGTCGGTCCCCACGACGTTTTCGAGATGCACCTTCCCGCCGCTCCGTGTGTTGCGGTAGCTGATGTCGCCGTCGGCTACAACCACGGTATTCGCGGTCTGCTGCTCGATGAAGACCGCGTTCGATCGGCCCGGGATGGAGAAGCTCGAGTTCAGGCCGCGAATGTGGACGATCGGTTGGGATCCAGCAGGGATTTGCAGCAGAGCGCCGCGCTCAACCGCCAGCGGCGCGTTCTGCGCGATGCTCGAGTTGTAACCTTCGATCACTTCGACGGCGGGGCCGACGACGAGCGTCTGCGCCACGCGGTAGGTGCCGGTGGGGAAGTAAACGACTGGTGCGCCGGAGAGCAAGGCCGATTGAATCGCCGCGGTGTCGTCGAGGTTGTCGTCCTCGATCGCGCCGTAGGACTTGACCGAGACCCACTGCGCAACGGGGATCTGCGGGATCGCCGGCGTGTCCGCTCCTTGCAGGCCGAGCATCACGGACGGGGAGGGGTTCAGGGTGACCGGAGGATCCGTGGTGTACTGCGAGACCGGACCGTTGGGCACGGTGCGCGCGTTCGCGGGACCGAAGGAGAGGTCGTTGATCGCGAAGCGGTACCCCGAGGTGGTGACGTTGCGCACCGTCAGCACGCCTGCGCTCTGCTCGTTGATCAGGGCATCGTTTGTTAACGCGCCGCCGGTGAGCGAGCCGCCGTCGATGACCACGTGTCCCCACGCGCCCGGGTTGTCGTCCATCGAGAGCACGGGCACCGCGTTCGCGCTCGTGAGGTTGC
>JBMOHX010000274.1:0-5518 GCA_049317625.1 Phycisphaerales bacterium | reverse complement strand
CTCGGTTGATGATCGCGATCCCGCGGCGAACGTCTGCGTGCTCAGCGGTGACCTGTCCGGAGACGATGGCCCGGCCTTCGCGAATCGAACCGACAACTCGCGCCATGTGCTGGTTGCGAGCGGGACGACGGGTGCCGCGGTGCTGGATGGGTTCACCATCTCCGGCGGCAATGCGGATACGGAGCTAGCGCACGGCCGCAGCGGCGGCGGGCTCTACGCGTTCAGCGGCGACCTCTCGCTGCGGAACTGCCGGTTCACCGACAACCTCGCGGGCTGGGTTGCGGGCGGCCGCGGCACCGGCGGCGGGGCCTACTTCGCCTGGGGAAGCAATCCCCAAGTTGTCGACTGCGGGTTTGACAACAACCGAGCGGTTGTTGCTGGGGCTGTCGCGATCGAGGGAGAGACGAGCTCTCTCACGATGACTGACTCTTCCTTCCGCAGCAACTCAGCCGGGTATGCGGGCGCGATCTATGCGGCTCGGTATTCCACCGTGAGCGGAACGAATCTCTCGTTCGAGCGGAACACCTCGGATGACGGTGGGGCGGTCGCGGGCGAGTTCTTCGCGACCTACTTGCTCACCAACTGCCTGTTTGCGAACAACATCTCGGCGGACTCGAGCGGGGCGATCGAGATGTACAACAACTCGACGCTGACTCTGACCAACTGCACGTTGACCGGCAACATCGCGGCGACTCGCGGCGGCGCGATCGGAGCGTTCTACAGCAGCCCGGTGACGATCAACAACAGCATACTGAGCGGCAACACCGCGCCGCAGGGGAGCAACCTCTTCTCGGGCTTCCTGCTCTCGGGCGGCGTGCCCACTTCGGTGACTGTGCGGTCGTCGGATATCGTCGGCGGTCAGGCCTCGATCGTCCGCCAGAACGGCACCACGCTGACGTACGGAGCGGAGAACATCAACGCGAATCCGCTCTTCGTCGATGCCGCGGGCGGCAACTTCCGTCTCCTGCCGGGTTCTCCGGCCATCGACGCCGCGAGCAACCTGCTCCTGCTCCCCGCGATCGTGACGGACTTCGACGGTGCCGCTCGCTTCGTCGATGATCCCAACGCGACGGACACCGGTGTTGCCGGTGGCACCGGTGGCGCGGCGATCACGGATATGGGCGCGTTCGAGTGGCAGATCCCGCCCTGCCCCGCGGACTTCAACGGCGACGGCGGCGTCGACGGTGACGACGTGATCGGCTTCTTCGCGGCGTGGGATGCAGGCGACATCGCGGCGGACTTCACCGGTGACGGCAGCGTCGACGGGGACGACGTGATCGGCTTCTTCGCCAACTGGGATGCGGGCTGCTGACAGGAACCCGGAGCGCAAGCTCCGGAAGCAATCTGATCACGCAAAAGCCCCGGGCGCGAGCTCGGGGTTTTTCGTTGGTGTGGGCGTGTGTCCTGTTGCGGGAAGTTCGACGGCACCGGCTTCAGCCGAGGTGCGCGTCCTGATGCTCGGCAGAGTCCGCTAGTGGCTGGTTCACTGCCCCGCACCCCGGGCACACGCACCCGTGTTCGCCGCGGGGGGTATCCACAAGTTCCTGGCCGCACCCGTAGCACGTGGTGGAACCCGTGGTCAGCCGTGAGGCGACCGTGTTGATGGTGAACGCGACCGCCGCGACGGCGATGCCGACCACGGGCCACGCGGGGAGTGTGGTCAGGGAGATCAGACCCAACGCGGCCAAGGCGATACCGACGGCGAACGCCAGTACCTTCAGTCGAATCCGGTGCATCCAGGTTGTGGTCATGGGAGGGGTACCCTAGGGGAGGATTGCCGGAAAGGATAGCCGGCTTGCACCGTGCGTGCGCCGGGCGTCAAGGCCCCGAAACCGGTTCCTGCCGCGGCGTCGGTATACTGCTCCCGAATGCGGATTGTGCTGATCAACTGGGCCGGGGTCCGCGACGGGGCTTCGCACGGAGGCGGTGTCAACGGATACGTCCAAGGGCTGGCTCTCCGCTTGGTGGAGCTGGGCCATGAGGTGTACTCCGTCTCATCAGGGAAGGCCTACGTTCCCGCGGTTCTCTCCGAGAGCCCGGGCGAGTGCGTCGCCCGTCGCCTCGATGACTTCTGGGGTGTGCGCGTCATCGAGATCGTGAACTCCCCGGTGGTCGCGCCAGGCATCTTCCAGTTTCGCGACCCGCTCGGCGAGATCTCGTCGCCCGTTCTCGAGCGCGAGTTCACTCGCCTCATGCACCTGATCGAGCCGGACGTCGTGCACTTCCACAACATCGAGGGCTTCTCGGTTGGTTGCGTCGATGCCGCGCGAACCCCGTCGGCCACGTGGCCGGGCGCGAAGGTCGTCTTCAGCCTGCACAACTACCACACCCTCTGCCCTCAGGTTTATCTGATGCAAGGCGGACGCCGGCCGTGTTTCGACTACGACAACGGGCACGCTTGCCTTTCCTGCGTCGAAGGAGGCGACCCTCGCGCCGAGATGCGGGCGCGTTGCGCCGGCCGCGCTCCGACGCCAGCGCCTTCCGAGGTGACCGAGGCCCAACAACCGGCGTTCGGATTTGTGCGGTTGGGCATTCAGAGGCTGCTGGCGCGCCCGGTGCAGGCGCCCATCGAGCCCGCGTGGCCCGGCCGGGCGCTGCGGTCCACCGCCGATCTCAACCCCGATGGTCCACTTCCGAAGCCGGCACCCCCTGCGCCGGCGATGTGGTTTACCCCCGAAGCGGAGGAGTGGGCACCGCTCAGCAACGAGGTCGTCAACGAACTCCCCAACGACCGGGTCCCCTCCGAGTACGGGCGCCGCCGGCGTTCGATGGTCGAGATGCTCTCGCGGTGCGATCGGGTTCTCGCGGTCTCCTCGTTCGTGAAGCAGAAGTTCGAAAGTCTCGGGGTGAGCCGGCGGGTCACCGAGCTGATGCCCATCGGCAGCCGCATGCCGGAGTTCGTCCCCAGCGACTGGAACCTGATCAGCGAGCCGCCCCCCTTCGGCCCTGCGCCCACGCGGCGGATTCGCCTCGCGTTCATCGGGTACAACAACTTCGCAAAGGGGCTGCACATGCTGGCGGACAGCCTCGACCTGCTGGTCCCGGAGGTGCTCGACCGCTTCGAACTCTCTGTGCACGCCAAAGACGTTCACACCATCGAGCGGCGGCTGCGCTTGCTCGAAGGGAGGATCGGCGCGCTGCACGTCCATGGCGGGTATGCCTACGAGGAAGTGCCGCGGCTGCTGTGCGCGAAGGACATCGGCGTCGTCCCTAGTGTGTGGTGGGACAACGGCCCACAGACCGTCATGGAGTACTTCGCCTGCGGCCTGCCGGTGCTCGGTGCCGCTCTCGGCGGCATCCCTGACCTGGTCCGCCACGGCGAGAACGGCTGGCTCTTCAGGGGGAACGACCGCTTCGATCTCGCCTCAAGACTCGCCAAGCTCGCCGCGTCGCCGGGCGACATCGACGCGGCCCGTCGGGGCGTTCGTGCCCCGCGATCGATGTCCGCGCACGTGGACGAACTCGCGGGCCTCTACCAGCGTTGTCTCGAAGCCGGTGCCGGGCTCCGGTAGTCTGGGATCGCTGTCGGTTGCGCCGCGCCGCTCGCCGGCGAGACGCGATCGGCTATCATGGTGCCGTTGGCTCTCGTAGGAGGTTTTGCACACGATGCCGTCGACCGCAGACGCGGCTCAGTCCGCGCCGAAAGCGCCTCAGAACACGCGAACTCCGGCTTCCGCTGGCCCCAGCGGTGAGGCACCCGGGGTGGGCGTGATGGGCGGTGATTACGCCGTTGACCGAACGCGCAGGCCCCACTTGGCCTTTCGTTACCAGGTGCGAGCGCTCGTCGCGGCGAACATGTACAGGCGCTTCGGACCCGGGGGACAGAACCCGTCGGTGCTCGACCTCGGTGCCGCGGACGGGCGTGCGATGGTGAAGACGCACGAGTTGCTCGATGCGCGGCGCAGCGTCGGGATCGAGTTTTCGGAGGAGTTGATCGCCGCGGCGGGCGGGCTCCCGGAGGGGTGCTGCCTTGTCCAGGGGGACGCGACCAAGCCGCACGCGCAGGTTCCGAAGGCTTCATTTGATCTGGTGACCGCGCTGGCGGTCCTTGAGCACGTCGAGAACCCGGTGGAGTTGTGCACTCGAGTGCGAGAGGCGCTGGTCCCGGGCGGGGTCTTCGTCGCGACGTGCCCGAGCGGGGTGTGGGACTCGATCTCGGGGGCGGTGGGCCTGCACAAAGACGAACACCATACCGGCGCTTTCAACCGCGCGAGGTTTGAGTCGGTCGCGCGGGACGCCGGGCTGACGCCGCTCCACTACGAGCGATTCATGCTCGCGCCCGTCGGGTTCCTCCCGTATATGGGGGTGCGGGTGTCGCCGCGGTTCGCGCTCGCGATCGATCGGCCCTTCGCGAGGATTCCGCTCGTGAATCTCGCGATGGTCAACCAGGTCTTCGTCGGCGTGAAGCCGGCGCCGACCGTTTGAAGGGGCGGGGTCATCCGTGGCTGTCGAAGAAGCGATCACACTCGAGCGAAAGGAATCAACTCAGGTGGAGCCTGCCGTTCATGCTGCTGGAGTCGGACGACAGAGGTACATCGACCTCGCGCTCCCCTACATCCCCCGCCTGCTTCACCTCGTCGACCGCAACCCGTTCAGCCGGACGTATGGGTGCTTTGATCGCTCGTTCTGGCACTACCGCACGATGGACTTTCCGTGCGGCATGTCGCAGGAGTTCGTGCTTCCGCTCGCGCTCGTGTTCGCACGCCGGTATCCCGGCAACCCGTATCACGGCGTCGCTCGGGTGCGGGAGATCGCAGAGGCGGGGATCCGCTACCTCGTCGATTCCTCGTACTCGGACGGCACGACCGACGACTACTTCCCATTCGAGCGTGCGATGGGCGCTCTGGTCTTCTCGCTGTACGCGGCGAGCGAGGCGTACCAGGTTCTTGGGATGAACGACCCGCGTGTGGTTGATTTGTTCATCAAGCGTGTGAAGCACCTGGGCCACGAGAACGAGACGGGCCAGCTCGCGAACCACCAGGCGCTCGCTGCGCTGGCCGCGTTCAACGTCTTCAAGATCACGGGTGACCCGGCGCACAAGCGGATCGCCGACGACCGGCTCTCGCTCACGCTCTCCTGGCAGAACCAGTCCGAGGGGTGGTTCCAGGAGTACGAGGGGGCCGACCCCGGGTACCACACGTGCTCGATCGACTTCCTCGCGAAGCTGATGAAGAAGCGTGGTGACACCGAACTCGTGAAGCCGCTCGTCAAGGCCGTCGACTTCGCGTGGCACTTCATGCACCCGGATGGTTCGTACGGGGGTGAGTACGGCAGCCGCAACACGTACCACTTCTACCCGCACGGCTTCGAGCTGATGGCCCCGCACTCGGAGAAGGCCGGCCAGATCGCCGATGCGTTCCTGTCCGGTTCACTCCGCGGCAAGCGGTACATCAACGACGACGACCGGATGACGGCGCACTACGTCTACGACTTCATGCAGGCCCACGAGGACTACTTCCCGCGTCGGCCCGCGCCGATCGGCGCGAGCCGCGCCGCGTGCGAGACGCGGTACTTCGAG
>JBMOHX010000273.1:0-5544 GCA_049317625.1 Phycisphaerales bacterium | reverse complement strand
ACTATCAAGTCCATGGGGCAGATCACCAGCGCCCTCTGGGGCATTGCCACCGTCCTGACCGCGGTCTTCCTCCCCATGGCCTTCTTTCCCGGTTCCACCGGCGTCATCTACCGCCAGTTCTCCGTAACCATCATCTCGGCCATGATCCTGGCGGTATTTGTGGCGATGATCCTGACTCCGGCGCTCTGCTCCACCACCCTCGCCGCGGCGACCAACCCGCCCGCTTCCTCAAACAGCGGCTCGGCGGACTCCGCGACCAGCGCCTCGATCGCAGCCGCGAGGGCGTGGTTGTCCCCGCACCGCACGCGGATGTACTCGGCCCGTTCGGCTTCCGGGAGTTCGCTCGCGTGCGCGAAGACCTCCTGCGCGAACGACCAGTGTTCGGGTTCGATCTGGTGGCTCATGGATGCGGCGGCGGATCAGGTCTCGATCTCTTTCGCGAGCCACGCGGTCGCGAACTTCCAGCGGTTGCGCACGGTTTTCTCCGTCACGCCGAGCACCAACGCGGCTTCCTCGCAGGTGAGGCCCGCGTAGTAGCGCAGCCGGACCAGCTCGGCCATCTCCGGGTCCGCCTTTCCCAAGCGACAGATCGCGCCGTCGACGGAAATGTGATCCACCGAGTTTTCGTCGTCGGAGTTGGAGAGGCACGCCGAGTCGCCCAGGGGTACCTGGTCGCGCCCGCCGCCGCGTTTGATGCGGGACCGGCTCTTCGCGTGGTCGAGGAGGACGTGCCGCATGGCCTCCGCCGCGGCTTTGTAGAAGTGGGCGCGGTTGGCCCAGGGAACATCGCGCGGGCCGACGAGCCGCAGAAAGGCCTCGTGCACGAGCGCGGTGGCGGAGAGCGTGTGACCCGGCCGCTCGGCGCTGAGCTGCTGGCGCGCGGATGCGCGGAGCTGGTCGTAGACCATGGCGAGGAGCGCATCGCGGGCACCGGAATCGCCGGCGAGCGCGGCGGAGACGACCTCGGTGTTCATGGGCGGCGGTGTGAGGAGATCACCTTCGTTGGGAACCATGCGGCACTCGCTGGGGCACTTTGGGATGCGATGGAAGTATGACCGATGCGCGAGTGTAACAAGAGGGGGTGGAGACCGCGTGCCGAACGGATGGTGAATAAGCGTGTTGGCCATTGTTCAGAACTTCGGCGCGCCCCGGCTCACCGTCGGCCCTCTGCGCGGCTCGGCGGCGCGAGCGGTTGCTTCTTACCACACACTCGACCCCAGCGTCACTCCCTCGAAGAACGCAGCGTACTTCGGCCCCAGCACAAAGGGGTCGAACCGCGCGGAGCTCTTCGCGGCGTTCCGGCAGGCCGCGGCGTACGCGTGCTCATCGTCCGCGAGCCGTTCTATCAGTGACGCCCACGCGACCACCTCTGGCTCGTCAGGGTCAACCCGATCGATGGTTTCGGGAGCGAGCCGCGACGGGATGGGCAACGCCCAGCCGCCGTTGCCGACGCTCTCCGGCAGGCCGCCGCGGTCTGAGGCGATGACCGGGAGGTGGTTGCACAGCGCCTCCGCCACGACGCGCGCGGAGGGCTCCTCCCACACCGAAGGGACCAGCAGGCAGCGAGTCGGCGCGAAGAAGTCCGCGGGGCGGTGCACGGGTCGCGAGACGGCCACGTGGTCGAACGAACGCCATTCTTCGGGACCCGCGCCGCCCGACAACACAACGCTGCTCGCGTCGGAGAGGCTCTCGACCACGAGGAAGGGAATGTCGCTGCGAGCCGCGGCGAGGTGGCGCAGGAGTGCGCTGAAGAAACCAACGCCCTTGTGCCACGAGGGGTTCACGAACGTGAAGTAGAGTTGGTGATGCTCGCTGGCGACCGAGTCCTCGCGCGAGATCGGGGTCGGGAGCGGGGTACTACGTAAGCCGAGTCTTTTGCGGTAACACTCGGAGAGAAAGACGCTCGGCGTGAGCACCGCGTCCACGTCCTCGAAGGCCGCATGGTGGTAGTACCCATGGTTGCGGAGCCCGAAGACGACTGGCGTTCCGCGTTCTCGCAGGCCTGCTCGCCGCGCGCGATCCCAAGTGCTCCCGCCCATCGTCAGCGCGACTTCCGGCGCGAAGTCGGCAGAGACGGCCTCGAGCAGGGAGGTGAGGTCCTTTTCTGATCGCTCCGCAGAACCGGCTTCGCGAGTGAGACAGTACTCCACGCCCTTGTGCACGAAGCGGAGCGAGCCCGCGCCCGTGGGCCCATGTTCCTCCCGAGCGGAGATCCCGGACTTGCTCAGCATCGCGAGCGGCTCGTCGCCGCTCGCCGCGCCGGACCTGAGGTTGCCGACGACACAAACGTCCCACCCCAGCGGGGGCAGCATCTCGCACATGGTGCGCAGCGACCTCGCGGCCCCGCTCGCGGGGTCGAAGGGGAACTGAGACATCACGAGCACGATGCGGCGGTTCACCGCGCGGAGTCTCCTCGCATGAGCCGAGTGTTCAGAACCAGAAGTAATATCCGTACAACTGCATCGCGGGCAGCGGGAAACCGAGGGAGTCCCACACCTGAGATCCTCGCATCCAGAGCTCGTACGACCCGTTGTCGGTCGGATCCCAGGTACCGCCGCGGGCGGGGAGCCGGTAGAGCACCGTGTAGGTGTTGTTGGACGGCGAGTAGGTGCGGCTCAAGAGGGTGCCAACGCCCACGTAACCGTCGGGGCCCCGCAGTTCGATATCGCCGTCGCCGATCGAGCTCCAGTCCATCATGCGGTTGTTCGCGCGGTAGGTGAGAGTCGCCGTGGCGCTGGTGCCGCCATTGGCCACCGACATGCCCGTGGCGAGGGCGTTGGGCGTGTTGAAGTAGAGGTTGTAGGTGCGCAGTGTTTGGCCGGGTGCCGGGAAGCCCTGATTGTCCCAGACCTGGTTCGAGAGCAGTCGGAGCACGTACGGCCCGTTGTCAGTCCAATCCCAATAGCCGCCGCGGGCGGGGAACCGGTAGGTCGCGAGGAGTTGGCCGGTCTGCGGGATGAGGCGAGATCGGAGGGTGCTCGGGATAACCGTTCCTCCCGGAGCGACGAGCTCGACGTCACCGTTGCCGACAGAGCCCCACGAGATGCCGAGCGGGGACCCCGCGACGTCGGTGTAACGGACGGCGGCATCGAAGGAGAACCCGCCGTCGGCGACGGCAACGGAGTCCACCGCGCCGGCCGGGTTGTTGAACCAGAGAGAGTAGTTGCGGAGGTGGAGCTCGGGGATTTGCTGACCAAAGAGGCTCCACACCTCATCGGGTTTGATGCGGAGCTGAAAGACTCCGTTGTCGGCGCCGTCCCAGGTGCCGCCAGGGGCATTGAAGGCGTACACGGCGGTGACCGACCCCACCTGATCCGAACCAATCCATTCGCTCCGCGCAGTTCGAGAAATCAACGCCGCGGCGATCGGCGCGCCGCTCGGCGGCCGCAGTTCGAGATCGGAGGCGTTCACGCTCGACAGCTGCGGCGTGATTCCACCGGTCAGGGAACTCGAAAGCCTCTCCGTTCCGCTGTACTTGACGGTCACCCTCAACTGGTGTGAACCACCGGAAGCGATCACCTGAGCCGAGAGCACACGCAGGTCGGGAGCGCGTCCGGTTCCGAGCGGTGCGATGTGCACCCCGCCCGACCCGTATCCGACCTCGGTTGCGCTGGCCGCGCGGCCCCCGTTGATGGCCACAGAAACGCCTTCGGGTTCGAACTCGCCACCGGACACGTAGGGGCCTCTGAGCAATCCGTAGGATTCCCACACTCCCGACCGTTTCCGAGCAACTTCACCGCCGATGCTCGCGAGATTCTGAATGCCGAACTCGCTGAACCGCTTCGGGTTGACGCCGACGAAACCACCGTCGCAGGCCACCGCCCAACCGAAATGCTTCGGGCGCGAGATCGGCTTCAAGAACGCGCGCTGCGCCCAAGACGATCCCGTCCGCTCAAAGATGTACGCGGCACCGAGGTCGATGGCACGGTTGTTCTGAGGGCTATTGATGCCGCTCCCATCGCTGTCCTCACAGGGCGATCCGACGATCAACGTGTCGCCCGAGACTCCAACGGAGAGCCCGAACAAGTCACTCGCCCCGGCGTTGTTGGCTTTGAGCGCGGCCTGCAAGCCCCACGGACCCGACTGGGGCTTGACGAAGACGAACGCCGCGCCTGAATCCGGAAGAATCGGGTTGCCCGTGAGCGCGTTCACGCCGCGCCCGCTGTCCGCATCGCCCGAAGCCCCGGCCACGAATGTCTGACCGGAGAGCGAGACGGACTCTCCGAAGTACGCGAAGTGCGGCTGGGTCCCGACGTTCGGGAAGACAATCTTCTGCTCTTGGGCCCACTGCTCTCCCACGCGCCGGAAGAGGTAGACCGCGCCCGCATCGATGCCGGCTGCCACTCCACCGTCAAGGTCGGCGTCCTTATTGGGAGCGCCGACGATCATGAGGTCGCCCGAGATCGCGACCGCGGTCCCGAAGCCCGCCCCCACTTCCGGGTCCGACGCCTTTACGTAGGCCTGTTGAACCCAGTCCGATCCGCTCCGCGTGAAGACGTACACCGCGCCGGCACCATCGACGGAGTCATCCTGATCAACGCCGTTGATTCCCGCACTCCCCCCGTCTTCGTACGGGGCGCCGACCACGATCGTCTCGCCGCTGATCGCGACGCTGCTGCCGAACCGGTCGCCCGCGCCGGTGTTCGACGCCTTCAGCATCACCTGAAAGCCCCAACCCGAGGCGTCTTCCGCGTAGACCCACGCCGCTCCGGATTGGATCGATTCATCGTCCTCGGATGCTTGGAGCTGTGGCCCGAGCACCATGCTGTCCTCACGCGGCGCTCCGCACACCACGAGTGTGCCGTCCATGGCGACCGAAGCGCCGAACGAGTCCTCCTCTTGCCCTCCGATCTCGTTGATACCCCAGCCCTGGTGCAGCCAACCGAGAGGGTGGGCACGCCGAGTGGCGGCCACCTGCGCCGTGTCCGATGTTGCGGTACCGCACGGGGCGGTGATCACGCACCGATAGGCGCCCTCGTAGGCCGAGTCGACGCACAGAAACGTGAGCGTCGAAGAGGCCGAGCCGACAAGTTCGCCCGCCGAATCGGCGACATTGCTCCAGAGACTCGGGTTGTCCACCGCTTGCTTCTGCCACCGGTATGTGTAGCCGGTGTCAACCGAGACACTGACGGACAAGCCCTGCCCGATCGCCATCTGCACGCTCGTGGGAGGCTGGGACGTGATCGTCGGCGGCACGCACTGGGCCATCGAAGTGGCGACCTGCCCGAGCGTCACCAGGGCGAGACTCCCCGCGACTCCCGCGTTCGCGAAGCGGTGCCGCCGGGCCCGCTCGGCGAGCGTCAAGGCAGACTGTCCCGCCGCCGCGTTGAGTTGGGTCGCCGCCGACGGGGGGTCCGAACGTAAGGAACTTGTCATCGTTTTCTCGCTCCTTTCCAGATGGTCGTTTTGGCACTCCCGGGCCACCACACCTCGTGATCACCCAAAGTTTACCGCCTCCCCGCTTCCCAAAACTGGAGCCACGCGATCAGGTCGTCCGCGTTGCCGCCGCCGTTGCCGTTGCCGTTGCCGTTGCCGTTGCCGTTG
>JBMOHX010000272.1:0-5556 GCA_049317625.1 Phycisphaerales bacterium | reverse complement strand
CCGAGCGGGGCCCGAGGCCACCCTGACCGCCGTTGTACCCCGAGCCGTAGACGTCGGAACATCCGACGCCGAGCTGCGCGCCGCCGAGCGGCGGCTGCTGGCAGCTCATGCCGCAGCCGGGGCTGTTGAGCGACTGGAAGGAGTGCTTCAGCCACGACTGGCCGATCTGCTCGAAGCGGCCGTTCGCGTAGCGGTACATGTTCTGCGCGATGAGCGGGTGTTCCGGGGTGTACTGGATCCACTGGACCGGCACGTCGCCCATGTTGCAGGCGTCGGTGCCGATGGCGTAGGCGTTCACCCCGTTGAGCTGGCCGTAGTAACCGATGTCGGTGAGGTTCACGACGAAGACGTCGGGCCCGGTCGAGGGGCAGCCCTCGATGATCATCGGGACAGCGCCCGAGGAACTGCGGCCCTGAGCATCGGCCACGGTGAAGGGGATCGCGACGGAGCCCGGCGTGACGCCGCCGACGACGTTCATCTGGTACGTGTGCACGTTGTCGTTGGCGACGGCATCGCCGTTGGTGCCGTCGTTCCGGAAGACCTGGGCCGCGCTGCCGCCGAGGCGTGAGAGGTTGGCGGTGGCGGTCAGGCCGGTGCTGGGCGGGTTCGCGCCGGGAGAGAGCGTGACGGTGAAGCGGGCGAGGTCGCCCGCGCCGCAGGCGTACACGGTGGTGGGGTCGACCGCGGCGGTGCCGGAGGGCGGGATGGACTCGTTCGAGCAGGTAAAGACGACGCGGGTGCCATTGGTCGCGACCGCGCCGTTGCACGCGTACTGCGTCCGCGCGCCGCTCGAGTGCTGCACGCCGATGGTCGCGCCGCCGCCGAGCTGCTCGATCGCGCCGTAGACGAGCTCGAAGCGGGAGTTGTCCTCGAACAGCCTCAACTCAAAGTTGGTCGTGCCCGCGGCGCCGTAGTAGGTCGTCCGCCACTCGAGGTGGTACACGCGGTTGGGCGCGGTGCCGGTCACGGAGGAGAAGATGCCACCGGCGCCCTCGTCAGTACGGAGGTCGTCCCAGTGGGGGACGATGGCCGTGCCGAGCTCGCCTGCGGGGAGGCATCCGTTGCCATAGGTCCCGTCGGCGGTGACGAACTGGACGTTGCCGTTGCTGCTGACGTTCGCGGAGGTGTAGGGCGTGCCGTAGAGGACGACGGGGAACGGGAGGTTGACGGTCGTGGTGCAGTCGTCGCAGTGGTTGCCGATATCGGTCGTGCCCGGCTGGATGGAACCGGTGTTGACCGAGACGGAGAAGTTGCCGCACTGGGCGAGAGCGGGCGCGGCTGCGCCGGCGAGTGCGAGGAGGGCTGCGAGGCGGGGGTGGCGGGAGTGGAGGGTGGTCATGTGTGCGGCTCCGGGTGTTTGGGACGGAGCAGCCTACACGAGATTGGCGTCATTGCAAGGGGGGCGCCCGAAGCGGGCGAAAGCAGCAAAGCGAAAATGGGCAAATCAGCAAAAAAGATAGATGTTCGGAAAATGATGAGTGTTTCCGAGCGGTGACGTGTACCGGGGGGTGCGGCACCCGACGCGGGCGGAGGATGGAGGGTCGGTCGGGATCGGGTGCCACGAAAGCCGCTTCGGTTTCACTGGGGTGAACCAGACCTTGCGCCGCCGCGGCGGCAGGCTGCCCTTATTCCGCAAATGTTCGTAGTATGAACGGTATCTGGCGGACTGGCTGCTCAGTGCTTGCCAGAAACCCATCGATAGTGTATCATAGAATAATCTGATTTTTAGCTGATGGAGAACCGCCATGGTGCAACTGACCGACATTCACCCTCTGACCGGGTTCCTTCGGGACCACAAGGCGCACTTGGAGCGGCTGGCGGCGACCGGAAGGCCGGAAGTGCTGACCGTCAACGGCAAGGCGCGGGTGGTTGTTCAGGACGCCGAGGCGTATCAGAGGATTATGGAGGCGTTGGACGCGGCGGAGACTGAGCGGATCGTGCGGGAGCGGTTGGCGGCGGTTGAGCGCGGGGAGGCGGGTGTTCCGGCCGAACAGGTGCTCGCGGAAGTGCGGAAGCGGCTGGGTGTCGAGGGACGGTGATTGAGCCCGCGCTACACCGTCGTCTTCAGACCCGAGGCCCGCGACGAGGCTCTTGATGCCGCGGCCTATCTCGCGGAGCACGGGTCGCCCGAGATCGCTTTACGGTGGTACGAAGGGCTGGAAGCCGCGATTGCTTCGTTGGTCCACATGCCAACGAGTCACGCCTATGCACGCGAGCACGGAGCGTTCCTCGGGGTGGAACTGCGACAGATTGTCTTCAAGTCCCATCGCTTGATCTTCACGATCCGCGGGGAGGAGGTTCACGTGCTGCACATCCGGCACATGGCCCGCGCCGATCTCGGGGACGTCAGCGGAGGCTAGGTGTGCGCGTCTCGGAGCTCGCTCGCTGTAAGCGGGAGTCGCTCAGCAGCCGGCGTCCCAGCGTTCGAAGAAGGTGATGACCTCGTCGCCGTCGGTAGAACCGGTGTTGACCGAGACAGCGAAGTTGCCGCACTGCGCGAGCACCGGCGCCGCGGCGCGGGCGGGGGCGAGGACTGGGACTTGGGTGGGGGTGAGGGGCGGGCCGACCGACGGACTGCGTAGCCGGCGACATGCAAACACCCCCACGAGCACCCTCGCTTCAACCGGTCGGCGATACCCTTCCGGACTGTGGTGGAGCGAGCCGCGGAGGCACTCATGGATCGGAACAAGCGCCGGAAGCTGATCGCAGACTACTTGAAACTGGTGGAGGCGGAGGCGGGGCCCTTGCTCCTCACGCCCGAGGACAAGCTTTTGCTCGAACGGGCCAGAGAGCTCGACCCCGACCCGGTTCCTCCCGCGATGAACGCCGAGGGCGACCTGGTGATTGATCACGACCCCCTGTGCGCTCTCTACGAGAAGCTCCGCGGCGTGAGCAGCGATGCGCTCTTCGGCATCCTCATGAACGATGCGATCAAGGACCGAGGCAAGCTCAGCGAGATGCGGCCGGCGCGAGCGCTCGAAGTTGTGTTCCGCCGGGAGCGGGCGGGGGAGCGCACCGCCTCGTTCACGCTCGCCGCGGCCGCCTTCTTCGATGGCAACGACTGCGTCCAGTCGATCGCGCCGAACCGGCAGACGATCGACCGAGCATCGTTCGACGTGATCAAGGCCGCGCTCCTCGACGTGGCTTCGCACGAGACGGTCGTGGCCGTGGGCGTGGAGTTGGACGACGTCCCGGACCCAGACTCCGAGGCCGATGCCGAGGAATGGCCGACGGCGGGCCGGGTGTTCGTGTGGACCACGGAGCGCCTGAGCGTGGTGAAGAAGTGGCTTGCGGCGCTGAAGCCCGACGGCGTCTCCAAGGTCGCGTTGCGGTCGGTGTACCCGCCGCCGGGTGTCGTGATCCCGAAGAAGGTTGCTGTGTACGCGGCGGGCTGGGATTGACGCGAGGGCTGGGGCAGCTCCCGAAGCCGGGTGTCTTGACACCGGAGGGGTTTGTGTGGTCGGGGGATCAACACAGAGAGCGGCTGGAAAGCCGCTCAGACCCAGCCACAGGAATGTGGCTGCCACTTTCTGTTCCTATTTGTTGCTTTGCGAATCTTCGCTTTGCACATTTGTGCTGAGCGCTTCGCTCAGCACCCCGCGTCCCAGCGTTCGAAGAATCCGATGACGTCGTCGCCATCGATCGCACCATCGTTGTTGAAGTCTGCCGCGGGGTCGCCGTGATCCCAGGCAGCAAAGAGGCTGGCGACGTCGGCGCCATCGACTCCGCCGTTGCCATCGAAATCGGCGCGGCAGGCGACGGTCACCGTCGCCGCGGCGGAGGTCATGCTGCCGCAGGAGTTGGAGAAGAGGGCGGTGTACTGGCCGCCGTCGCCTGGCTGGGCGTTGGTGATGGTGAGGGTGGCGGTCGGGCTGGTAGACAAGAGTGCTCCGCTCGCGCCTGAGACGGTGCCGCCGCCGGGTGAGGCGCCGCCGGGGCCGTCGGTGATGTTCACGCCGCTGCGTTGCCACTGGAAGGTGACGGGGCCGTTGAAGTCGTAGCCGGAGGGGCAGGTGGTAGAGAGCGTGAGTGCCTGTACGGGGCTGGTTGATTGTGCGGTCGGCTGTTCGGCGACCCACGGAATACCGGTGTCGGACCAGCGGGCCCAGTAGCCGGTGACCGCGCCGACGCCGGGGGCAATCCGGCCGCCCGCGACGATCTCGCCGCTGGGCAGCGCGACGAGGTCGTACACCGTGCGACTCATCCCCGGCCCCAGCGGGGCCCAGGACGAGCCGTTCCAGCGGGCGATGCGGTTGGCCGGCAGGCCGCCGGCGGTGGTGAAGTTGCCTGCCGCGACAATGTCGCCGTTGGGAAGCACGGCGAGAGCGGATACGAATGGTTCGAAGCCGGGTACGCCCACCCCCGCCCCCAACGGGGCCCAAGACGAGCCATTCCAGCGGGCGACGCGGTTGGCCGCCACTCCGCCGGCCGTGGTGAAGAGGCCGCCCGCGACGAGGTCGCCGTTGGGAAGCACGGCGAGGGCGAACACGGAGCTGCTCATCCCCGACCCGAGCGGCGCCCAGGTCGAGCCGTTCCAACGGGCGATGTGATGAATGACCCCGCTGCCGGCCACGGTGAAGGTGCCGCCAGCGACCAGATCGCCATTGGGAAGCACAGCCAGAGCGTGCGCGGCGCCGCCGGTCCAAGCCCCCAGCGGAGCCCAGGACGAGCCGTCCCAACGGGCGATGCCGTTGGCCGCCACCCCGCCGGCGGTGTTGAAGACTCCGCTCGCAACGAGGTCGCCGTTGGGAAGCAGGCCGAGTGAGAACACCGAGTTGCTCATCCCCGACCCCAGCGGAGCCCAGGATGACCCGTTCCAGCGGGCGATGTTGTTGGCAAGCACGCCGCCAGCGGTGGTGAACATGCCGCCCGCGACAAGGTCTCCGTTGGGAAGCACGGCGAGGGCGTTCACCATGCTGTTGTTGTTCATCCCCGATCCCACCAGCGCCCAGGACGCGCCGTTCCAGCGGGCGATGTGGTTGGCCGCCAAGCCGCCGGCGGTCGTGAAGCTGCCGAACGCGGCGAGGTCGCCGTTGGGCAGCACAGTGATCGGGTATACGGAGTCGTTCAAGCCCGGCGGGAGCTGCTCCGGGCCGGTGAGCCAGCGCCCGTCGCACTGGGCGCGTGCGACGCCGGGCAGCAGGAGGCCGCCAAGAAGCGGCCACACGACAGCCATCGCTCGCACCATGCGTGGCAAGGTCTGAGTTACGTTGAGCACGATGGACTCCTCAGTTGGGTCTCGCGAGCCACTTGCCACGAACGGCACGGCCCATCCGATCCCCAGCCCATGCCGCGGGGCTTTCGCGGTGAGTGTACACAGAGAGTAACTCCGACTTAAGCTTGTTGTCGCGTGTTCGGTCGTAAAATAGCCGCTCACCGCGGGTCGAAAGCAGTTGGTGAGTGAACCGCATCATGATCGGATGAGCTGAGGATCGCCCGAGAACACGGCGCCGCCGCGGCGGCCTTCGAACACTCAGTTCCCACGACAACCCGAAGCGGGTTGTCGTGGCACCGGTGGGGTGTTTGTGTGGTCGGGGATCAACACAGACAGCGATT
>JBMOHX010000271.1:0-5605 GCA_049317625.1 Phycisphaerales bacterium | reverse complement strand
TTCCTTGATGTACATGTTCGCAAACTGCAGCGACCCCCCGTGCATCTGCAGCGCCAACGGCCCTTCCGCCGGAACCCCCGGCAACTGCGCCTTGTCCATCACCGTCTTCCCGTTCAGCTCGACCGTCAGCCGGTCGCCCTTCATCGTGATCACGAAGCGGTTCCAGTCGCCGATTTTCGCGTCGGCGTTCTGTGTCGGCGTCACACCCGCGCGAACTTCAGGAGACATCTTGCCGTCGGTGCGGTACCCGTACACCTCGCCCGAGCCGCACGGCCAGCACCAGATGTTGACCTGGCTCTTGTCGTTGCCGCGGAGGTAGATGCCGCTGTCGCCCGCGTCCATGACCTTCACGGTCTTCGGAGAACCGTCGGCGTTCTTGTCCTGCTCACCGCTCGGAAGGATCACAGGCCGCTCGGTCTCGACCGCCTTGCTGGTCCAACGCCAGTCACAGATGAGCACGAAGTCCTTGTACGACTTCTCCGTCCAAAGGTGGTCGCCCTTGCCGTCGAAGTTGATCGTCCAGTCGTCGACCGTCCAGTGGCTCTTGTGGGCGTCGCCGTACTTCCAACCGTCGAAGTTCTCGCCGTTGAAGATCGACACGAAGCCCTCGTCGGGCGAGGCGCACTGCTTAGGGTCGAGCGCGGGAGTCGCTGGAGGGAGTTCCTTCAGCTTGATGTTCCGGAACTCGCACGGCGATCCCTCCGCCTCCAAGCAGATGAAGCCCTTCCGCGGCGAGGCGTTCTTGCCGCGGGTGACCACCTTGCCGTTCACCGCGAGCGAGATCTCGCCGTTGATGCACTCAACCCGATAGTGGTTCCACTTCGGCGAACGCAGCATCCGCTTCTCGGTCGGAAACGCGCGGCTGCCCTTCCCGCGCCCGTTCTCGGGGGTCATCACCGCGCCATGAATCGGGAAGATGTCGCCGTCGCTGGTGTACCAGTCGGCCTCTTGGCCGTCCATCACCTGCACCTCGAGCGACCGGGTGAACGGCTGGCCTGGGGCGCACAGCGGGTCAGACCACACGAAGAGCCCCGCGTTTCCGCCCGCCACCAGGTGACGCCACTCCATCTCCATCACGAAGTTCTCGTACTGCTTGTTGGTGCGGATCACGCCGGTGGGGCGGCCGCTGCACGCGATCACACCGTCAACCACCTTCCACGTCGAGGGGCCCGTGTTGACGGGCGTCCAACCCGAAAGGCTCTTGCCGTCGAAGATCGGCTTGAAATCCGGGTCGTTTGTCAGGTGCGACGTCTTGCCCGCATCCCGCGCCGGCGGGAGTTTCTCGTTCCAGTCGTCGGTGCGGAAGCTCGTGGCGGGCAGTCCCGCGCCGTTAAAGAGCGAGGGCATCGGTGATGCTTCCCATCCGTAGCGGGCCGCAACAGGAGCGGGCACTCCGTCGGAGGTCAGGATCACGCTGTCGCCGCTGATCGTCGCCTTCGCCTCGTAGAAGACGCGATCCGCGCCGGCGATCTGGAAACCCGCGAGATCGCCTCGGGCCGAGAGTCCCCCGAAGGTGTTCTCGAAGAGCACCCGGATCGACTTGCCATCAGCCGTATGGCCGTCGGGGATCGGCCCCGCGAAAGCAAGTTCCGTCTTGCCGTACGTCCGCGCCAGCGCGTTGATCGCCAGGCGACGCCCGACTTCCTGCTTATTGTCCGGGTGAATGTCGGTCGCGTTGCCGAGGTCCATCGCGCACGCCATCCCCGTGTTGGGAACCGCCAGCGACTTGAGCTGGGCCTCACGCAGAAACGCCGCGGCGTCCGAGCCGTCGTAGTTGTACGGCGCGATCTGCACGAAGTAGAACGGGAAGTCGCCCACGCCCCAAGCCTTCCGCCAATCCGCGATCATCGCCGGGAAGAGCCGCTCGTACTGCGCAGCGCGGCCGACATTCGACTCGCCCTGGTACCAGATCGCCCCGCGGATCACCATCGGCGTGACCGGCGCGATGAGCCCGTTGTACAGCACCGTCGGCATGCTCGGACCAAGGGTGATCGCGTCGGGCATCGGGGGGAGCGCCGACTTCGCCGGGCCCACCATCCACTTCCAATCACCCGCGAGGTTGATGGGCGCGAGCGAAGCGTCGCTGCTGCGCAGGACCAGCTGCTCGGGCTTGCCGTTCAAGCCGCCGAGTCCGCCGGTGTCGAGCACCCGCACGCCGATCACGCATTCGCCCGCGTCGAGCGCCGCCGCGGGAACGGGGTACTTTCGCGCGATGCCCCAGCGGCCGTCCTCGCGCGTGCCGCCGACGAGGGTCCCGTTCACGAAGGCCTCGTCGCGGTCGTCGATCGGGCCCAGTTCGAGCGTCGCGGCTTTGCCCTTCCAACTCTCGGGGAGCTGGATGCTCTTGCGGTAGTACACCACGCCGTCGAAGCGGTCGAGGCCGTCAGCGCCGCCCATCGGACCCGGGAGCGCCTTTACCCCCCACGCGGACGCGTCGAAGCCCTTGGAAGACCAGCGTTCGCCCGCGGCACCCTTCTCTCCCGCGACCTTGTCGAGCCCGCTCCACCACGAGTCCTGCATCGCCGAGGCGATCTTGCCCCGTGTGTTGGGGTCCCCGACCGAGCGGAGGTACTCGAGCTGCGTCCCGAACTCAGCGAATGGCTTCAGCCCCGCTTCGCTGGTCCACGCCTCGGCGGGAGTGCCGCCCCAGTTGGAGCTGATCAGCCCGATCGGGCAGTTCAGCGTCTTCGCGAGCTCACGCCCGAAGAAGTACCCAACCGCGCTGAAATCCGCGGCGGTCTGCGGGGTGCACTCCTGCCACTCCCCCTTGCAGTCGGTGCGAGGATGGACGGAGAACTCGCGGTTCACCGTGAAAACGCGGAGGAGCGGGTTCGAGGCGTTGGCAACTTCGGCCTCCGCGCTGGGCACGCCGTCGCGCCCGGGCCCGATGCCCTTGAGCGCCCACTGCATGTTCGACTGCCCGGAGCAAACCCAGACCTCGCCGAGCAGCACGTCGCTGATCGTGACCTTGTTGTCGCCGGAGATCACGATGGTCTGCGGCCCGGGGGCTTCGGCTGGCGTGGCGACGAGCACCTCCCAGCGCCCATCGGTGCCGACCGTCGCCGACGCGTTCTCCTTCGTCCAGCTCGGATCGATGGTCACGCTCTCGCCCGCGCGACCCCAGCCCCACAGCCGAACGTTGGCGTTCCGCTGGAGAACCATGTGGTCGCCGACGAGCGCCGGAAGGCGGATCTCGGCGGACGCGGCGGCGGTGAGTGAAGCGACGAGAACGAGGGCGCGGGTTGGGCTCATGCCCGCAGTGTAACGGGAAGCCGAGCGACCGGCAGCCCGCGCTCACCCCAGTTGCTGTTCGATGAGTGTTCGGAGCCGCGCGACCTCGGCCTCGAGCGCCGCGACCCGCTGCTCAAGGCCGGTGACCGCGGCCGGCGCCGTCGGCGCGAGCCCAGCAGTCGAGGCGACGATCGGGTGGAGATCCGGGCAGAGCAACTGCACGTACAACGCCGCGCGAGAACCCGCGGGCGGTGGAACGAGCTTCACGAAGGGCTCCGGCCGCTTCGCGAGCGCATCAAGAAAGCCCTGCGCGGCCTCGAGCGACTCGAGCCCGGTGGGCACCATGCGCGACGCATGACCGCGCAGCTCGCCGATGGACTGCGGGCCCCGGAGCAGGAGCTCGCTCAGCAGCACCAGCTCCTCGGTCGAAACCGAGAACGCCTCGCGCGCGGTGTGCCGGAACTTCTGCACCCGGCTCCCGGTGAGCATCACCTCGCGCACCACGCCCTTGCGGCGGAGCGTGTCGAGTGCGTCGTAGACCGTGTCCTCATCGAGCTCGGTGATGGGATTGCGGTTGTTCTTCTGGTTGCAACCGTTGGTGAGCGCGTTGAGCGTGATGGGATACGACGCGGGAACAGTCTGCGCCTTCTCCACCATGGTGCCGAGGACGCGTGCTTCGTTGGGGGTGAGGGTCAGCATGGGTTACTCGGGGCGGGGCAGGAGTGTTCGGAGCGAGGACTCGACGCCGTCGATGAAGGTGGCGACACTCACGTTCTTGCCGCGATTCTTGAGCTCTGCAAGGTCGCAGGAGCGGAAGCACTCGCAATGCGATTCGACATCGTCGCCGAGCAGGTCACGGGCCACCTGCTTGGGGTCCCGTGCGTCGCCCGCGCGGCCGTTCAGTCGATGGGCTTCCTGGGTGGGATCAAAGGGGAGGCGGTCTTTGACCTCACGGAGTGCGATGTGGTCCCGGGGTGATCGCGGCGAGAACGCGGTGATCACCCAAGCCTCAATGGAGCGCCGCGGTACTCCGACGATAACGCTCGCTCGGGCGCGGTCCGCGGCTTTGTCGATCGCATCCCGCCGGTCTTCATCGTTGTCTTGATCCCGAAGAAGGATCACGACGGAGATGTCCGGCACGAGGTGTTCGACGGTGAGGATCGCCTTGCGTGCAACGAGATGGTCGGGCGAGCGATCCTCGGCTTGAGGCTGTGGACGGATCGCGAGCTCCCGCGCAATGAAGCTAACGGTTGTCCACTTCAGGTACTCGTGTCCCCGCACGACCACGAACTCGCGGTGCTTCCCCAGCAGGTCAGACTCGTCGAGATTCAGGTGCTTGGCGGCGCAGCGATCAAAGAGCGTCCGCGCGGCGCGGAAGTCGGTCGGACCTTCGCAGACCACGGCGACCCGGATCAAGCTTTCGGCCCCTTGAGCTTCGCGATCCACTCCTCGCCGACCGATGCCCAGAACTCGCCGGGGGCCATCTCGTCCTTCCAACGCTCCCAGTCCGGATGATCGGTGAGCTTCGCGATGGTCGCGGGCTTGCCGGGCTCGGCGTAGGTGAGACGGATCTCCTCCGGCTTGAAGCAATCGAGGAGGTAGGGGGAGTGCGTGGTGGCGACGATCTGAACGTCGGGGTGGAGCTTCTGGATCTCGCGGAGTTGTTGTACGAATCTGGCAAGTGCGCGTGGGTGGAGGCCGCGTTCGAGTTCGTCGATGAGGAGGAGCGTGGGGCGCGGCGTGGTCATTAGGAACGCGAGAACTCCGATGACGAGAAGCGCTCCGTCGCTGGCATAGTCTGCCATTACTGCTCCACCCATGAATTCGAGGCGCAAACAGTAGTGTCTTCCTTGATGTACCGAGCGTGATGCACCTCGGTCGTCGGGATCGTCGAGAACGGGCGAGTCAATCGTGTCGATTCGGATCCGAAGCAGCCCCGGGAGCACCGCATTGGCCGCTCGCTCGAGCGCCACGAACTGCTCGTCTTTGGAGAGTTTGAGGTTCGCCAGAAAGCCTGCGCATCCTTCGCCAGACGGCGGCGGAACCCGCCCCCCGTCCGAGTTGACCGGCGTGGCGACGGCGACGTCGCGAGGCGTGAGCCGTATCAAGCAGCTATGGATATGCGGTACCGCGCCAGAGATCTCCTGATGCGGAGGCCAATTCTGCGGCCACCGCGACCGCATCCGTTGGACCCGAATGCTGGTTGGGGAGGCACCGGCGAAATCAAGCGTAGCTGAGACGGACCCCGCTCCGAGCCTCGCCTGGCCATCGATGAAATCATAATGCGACTCGGAGTGCAATCGGGGATTGAGGCCGTTGCACATCCAATGCAACGCACTCAAAACCGTCGACTTCCCCGACGCGTTCGGCCCCA
>JBMOHX010000270.1:0-5609 GCA_049317625.1 Phycisphaerales bacterium | reverse complement strand
ATCGCGTTCTTCGCGCGGTGGGACTCGGGCTGCTGATCAGGCCAGATCGGCGTCGTTCGCGGCAAGAGTTGCGCGATGAAATCGCGCGCGCCGGTGCGGTGAAGCGTTGGTCTCTCTTGGCGAACCTCTCGCGATGCGCCGAGCGGCGCAGGACGAAAGAAGGACCGTTACGATGCTCGGCTGTCCTCGGAGGGGGGACAGCCGGGGAGGAACACATGAAGAACGTTGCGTGGTTGGGGTGTGCGATTCGGTTGCTCGCGGCGGCGGGCTTGGCGGGATCGCTGGTGGCGTGTGCGCACGTGTCGGTCAAGAAGGTGCCGACACCGTCGCAGTACAGCACGTGGAGCGACAGCATGCAGAAGAAGGCCGACGCGATGGAAGGCGTCCGGTTCTATCTGCCGCGGCCGTTCGTGAACGTCTTCGAGTCGTTCCCGGTAAGCGCGGACGTGTACTTCGTGAACGGCATGATCGCGCCGGGGGGCGAGTACGTGATGATCAGCGACGTGCGTGCGGACAGCCCGCTGGTGTCGCTGTTCGCGAGCACATTGCAGCCGGGGGGCGGGTACACGGTGACGGTGCCGTCGGGCGAGGTGCGGGTTCCGAAGGCGGGCGAGGGGAGTAAGGGCGGTCTTCAGGGAGGAAAGCCAGGCGAGGATGCGGCGAGCGCCGAGTTGAAAAAGCTCTTCGACGAGCAGGTCGCGAAGGTGAAGCAGCAGAGGGCCGAGATCGATCAGCAGGCTGCGAAGGCGAAAGCGTCGGCGAAGTCGGCGCGGAGCGACGCGAACCGGGCCAGCGACGCCGCGGCGGAAACCGCGAAGCCCGATGCGCCCCAGACGGGCAAGAACAAGAGGTCGGTGAGCAACGACAACGCCGCGTTCGCCGCGCAGCCGCTGCGGGGCAACTTCGACCTGGTGTACCTGCCGGACTTTGAAGAGCAGTACGTGGTATCGAGCCGCGCGAACCTGGGGAACGCGGAGTTCCAGCTCAATCTGGGGCAGGGGTGGAGCCTGCAGAGCTTCAACTCGCTCTCGGACAACAGCGAGATCAACAAGCGGTTCTTCGATCTGATCGATACGTCGATCGAAGCGGCGAAGGCGGCGGCGGCTGGGATGATGCCGGGCGCGGGAGCGGCGTCGACGCTCGCGGGTGCGCTGCAGAGCGGCAAGCCGACAGAGATGGTGGGGGACAAAGCGACTCCGGTCACGCTGAAGATCGTGGTGCTGCACTACGCGGCGAAGGGGCTGTACCCGGTGCTGAAGCCGCGCGAGTTGCTCTACAACCAGCCTGCGGCGGTGGTCATCGATCCGTTCGACGACGAGCCGCGGGTGCGGACCAGCGCGGACGTGAACGATCCGACGGTTCGGAGCGCGATCGCGCGGAACGAAGTGGACCGGGGCCGGTACACGGTGCCGGTGTACCCATACCAGTACATCAGCTTCAACACGTTCCGGTACGCGGCGGTTGAGGTCGTGACGGTGCGGGGCGTGCCGTTCGGGAATCTGTACGACGCGACGGGGGTGACGGGGAGTTCGGGGAACGCGCGGACGGAAGATGGGAGGGCACCAGGCGCGGCGGGTGGAAAGGCACCGCCCGTGCCTACAGATCCGCCCCAGAAAGTGCTGACCGACGCCCTCACCGCTGCGGCGGCGGGCTCGACGCTGGCGGAACTCAAGAATCTCCAGAAGGTGACGCCGGTGAAGCTCGACCAGCCGGCGAGCGATGAGACGACGATTGAGCTCTTCAGCACTGATGATTTTTCGGCGGGTCGGGCTTCGGAGTACAAGAAGTGGCTCATCGGTGTGTTTTCTGGCGGTTCCAACCCACTGGCTGAGAATGAGATCGGCAACCCAGAGGTCGGAACGAAGAAGCTGACGCTGGTGGTGAAGCGGAACTTCGAGGGGCTGCTCGGCGCCGTCAAGAAGAACTGAGGACGCGGCATGGCAAAGAAACCTCACGCGGACTTTCCGCTGCGTCGGGAGCCGCGCGCGCTGACCAACACGCTGCGAATCGATCCGGTGGTGCGCCGGGCGCTGGAGATCGCGAAGCGCCGCTTCTCCGCGTACGAAGGCGTGACCGGATTCGGGATCGGTCGGGCGTTCCGGGAGTCCAAGGGCACGTACGCCAGCGAAACGGAAGCGGGCCGGCGGATGGTGGTGAAGGTGTGCGTCGCCCGAAAGAAGAAGTTCAAGAGTCGCGGCGCGGCGGCTGGGGCGCAGCGGATCCCGAAGTGGGTTGTTGTTCCCGCATCGGGGAAGCGCGGAGCGCGCCGGGTGCGGCTGGATGTCGTGGCCGTCGGGCAGGGGAAGCTCGGCAGCGCCACTCCCCATGGATGGCCGACGGCCGGCGCCGTCGTCCCCGGTCGGATCTTCGTTTTCGGGCACACGCCCTCGAACGATGTGACAGGGGAACTCGCTTCTGATCAGGTCGACATCGGGACAACCGGCGCGATGATCACGGTTCCATCGGGGGAGACCTACGGCATCGCCGCCGCGCACGTGTTCACCAACTACTGCGCGGGCCACACAAACATGCCCAGCGTCGGCCACCCGCTGGGCACAATGGGCAAGCAATGGCGGCGGATCAACGCCGCCGCGATCTATCCGCCGAGCGTGACCGACGGCACCGTGGTCATGGACGCGGCGGCCTTCCCGGTTCCGAAGCAGCTGCTGCCCGGGGTCGTCGCCTGGCCGTCGAACTTCAAGCGCAGGCTCGCCACGTCACACGAGATCCACGAGGCGTTGAGTGCGTCGGGCAAGACCGGGTTTGTGTGGGTTGAACGGGACGGTTTCTCGGAGCGTGTCCCGATCGATCTCGCGGAAGAACTGAAACACCTTGATGTGACGATCGCCTGCGGCAACTTGGCGGGTTTCACGTTCGCGCGCTGCTGGCGGTCGCGGTTCACGTCGGCCGACACCACGCAAAGTGGCGACAGCGGTGCGGGCGTGTACTTGGACACGGCGGACGGGTGCGCGCTGCTGGGATTCCACTTCATGGAAGTGGCGGACCAAACCTGCTACGCGATCGACGCGGGGGAGTTCTTCGCCAAGGTCCTCCAGGGCGAGCCGGGGGTCGACTTTCAGTTCGCGTGAGCGCGGCGCGGTGGGATCGGATAGAGCCAAGCGAAGGATCCGGTGCTCGCGCACCGGGTCTTGCAATTGAAAAACCCCCGCCGATCGCGGCGGGGGTCTGTACTTTCCTTATGGCCTATGGCCTAAGCCCTATGGCCTTCTTCTCAGCATCCCGGGAAGCCGATGCCGTTGTTGTCCCAGCTTGTGAAGAAGCTGATCACGTCGTCGCCGTCGGTGGCGCTGTCGCCGGTGGCGTCGGCGCACGGGCCGTTGGCGTCCCATTCGGCGAAGAAGCCGATCACGTCGTCACCGTCGATGGCGCCGTCGTTGTTGTAGTCGGCGAAGCAGCCGTCGGCCTGCCACGGGCACGGGGTGGTGCAGCTGACGTTGATCACGCCGCAACCTCGCGAGATCGTGAAGCCTCCGACGCGGACCTGGAAGAGCTGGCCGGCGGTGGCGTTGAAGGTCACGCGCGACTGCAGGACGCAGGAGTCGTCGTTGCAGACGATGGGATTGGTGGGAGGGGTGGCGCTGTAGTTGCTGTAGACCGCGATCTTGGTATCAAAGCTCGAGCCGCAGGTGTTGATCTCGACGGTGCCGTTGCACTCGGCGAAGTAGTAGTACCAGAGGTCACCGTTGACGTTGTTGTCCCCGAAAGCCAGGCAGATGCCCTCGGGGTTGCCGTCGGTGCCCGCACCGCGGTTGCTGAAGCCGACCGTGCCGCTGACGAGCTGGATCGGGTTCGCCGCGCTGTCGTTGGGCAGGTTGCCCACCGTCATCTGGAAGTTACCCGTGGTGCCGCCGAAGCCGCTCACGCGGATGTAGTACGTGGTTCCGGCGGCCTGCTGCCAGACCGCGCGAGACAAGGGGAACCCGGCGCTGTCGTCATCGCACGCCACGATGTTCGACAGGTCGCCCGGGCAACCGGTGTGCACCGAGAGGGCCGTGTCGTAGCCGCTGCCGAGGGTGTCGGCGGAGTAGGAGGCGGTGCAGTCCGCGGTGAAGGCGTACCAGACGTCGTTGGAGGTTGCGGAGGCGGCGCAGTTGGCGGTGCCGTCGTTGCTGGCACATGCGGTGCTGCCCGTCACCGGCACGCCCACCGTCACCGGCAGTGCGTTCGCGCAGTTGTCGTTGGCGGGGAAGGTATCAGCGCCACGGGTCACGTTCAGATCGAACGTGCCGCTCGCCTGGTTGTAGCCCGCCACCCGCACCAGGTACGTCGTACCCGCCGCCAGCGAAGCCGTGATCCGCGAGCCCAGGCCACACGAGTCGTCGTTGCACAGGATCTGCGTGCCGCCGCAGCCAGTCCAAAGACCCAGCACGGTGTCGAACGTGCGAGGGCCGCACGTATCGAAGATGTAGGTGCCCGCGCACGCGGGGGTGAAGGAGTACCACACGTCGAAGCCGGTGTTAAAGCCGCAGGAGTCGGTGCCGTCGGTGGAGGAGCAGAGGTTCGTACCCGACGTCGCGCCCAGCCCGATCACCTGCGCCGAGGCGCACGCGTCGTTCGCCGGACCGCTCGTGCTCACCACGCTCGAGGTCAAGGTGAAGGCACCGGCGCTGTTCGTGTTGAACCCGGCGACGCGGACGAGGTAGGTCGTGTTGGCGGTCATCGCGATGTCGACCTGGCTCTGCAGGTTGCAGGAGTCATCGATGCACGCGAGCTGGTTGGTGAACGTGCCCGGGCAGCCGGAGTAGACGCCCAGAGTGGTATCCCACGACGCTCCGCCGCAGGTGGAGAAGCGGTAGACGCCGTTGCAGCCGGGCGTGAAGGAATACCACACGTCACGCGTACCGGCGAAGCAGCCGGCGCCGTCCGCGGTCGCGTTCGTCGTGTCTCCCGTCACGCTGCCGATGCCCATCGCCGCGGCGTTCGCGCAGTTGTCGTTCGCCGGCGGGGTCGGAGCCCCACCCGCGCAGTTGGGGTTCACCGCGCTGCGTGCCGCCACGAAGGCGGCGTCATCGACGCGCTGGGCCACGTTCGGGCAGCCGACGCGGCAGTGGGTCACAATGCCGATGATCTCGTTGTTCGCGTTCAGGTAGCCAGAGCCCGAGTTGCCGCCGCGGACGTCGGCGGAGAAGTCGTAGTAGTCGGCGTTCACCGCGGTGATGGGGCCGGTGCTGAACTGTTGGGTCTGGCTGCGGAAGCAGCTTGTGTCGAGGCCGTAGCCCCAGAAGCTGGTCGTGGCACCGGCGCCCGAGGGAGCGGTGGCGAGGGGACGGAACTGGCCGTAGCGCTGGAAGGGAGTCTGACCGAGGATGTTCGTGCCGGTGAGGTAGACGCCCCAGTCGTTGCCGGGATTGACGTTCTGGAACTGGAAGCCGGGCAGAACGGGGAACTGGTCCGCGACGGGCGGGTTGTTCACCGAGCAGTTGCCGTTCGAGTTGGGGACGTTGAACTGGACGATGAGGTTGGACTGCCCGTCGAGGCAGTGGCCAGCGGTGACCATGCCCGAGCCGGAATTGCAGTAGACGCTGCCGGTGCAGCCGACGGGCATGATGCGGCCGGACCAGAGCTCGTTGGTCAGCACGCGGTCGTCG
>JBMOHX010000269.1:0-5628 GCA_049317625.1 Phycisphaerales bacterium | reverse complement strand
TGGAGGCTCGATGCCGAGCCGTCGGTGCCGCTCCGAGCGTCCCGGGCCTCTCTCAGGCGCCGGGCGAGAAAGCGAGAGAAGCATGAATCACGCACGCACGACCGTCCCGCACCGCGCCGACCGCCCGTCGGTTCTCGGGCCCGCGCTCCGTCGCGCAAGCGGCATCACGCTGCTCCTCGCGCTCGCCCTCGGCGTTGTGACCGCGCCCGGCTGCGCTGGCAAGCACGGCAACTACACAGACGCCCACTACAACGCGGCGAAGGAAAAGATGGGCGCACTGAAGTCCGGCACCGAGTACCAGATGGCCCACCAGGCGTTCCTCGCCGGCGATCTCAAGAAGGCGCAGCGCCACGTCGACTACTCCATCGAGCTGAACGACCGCGTGCCCCGATCGCACGTGCTCCGCGGGCGCGTCATGATGGAGATGGGCAACATCGAGCAGGCCAGCCTCTCCTTCAAGCAAGCCGAGACGATCGACGCCACCTACGTCGACGCTCAGTACTTCCAGGGCGTGCTCGCCGAACGCCTCATGCGTCCGGAGGAGGCCCTCGCCAAGTACCAGCAGGCCGCGTCGATGGACCAGGCCAACTCACAGTACCCCGTCGCCGCGGCGGAAATGATGATCCAGATGGGCCGCGCGCCCGAGGCCGAGACCTACCTCCTCGGCTGCCGCGACCGCTTCGACCACAGCCCCGGCATCCGCCAGGCACTCGGCCAGCTCGCGATGCTCCGCGACGACTCCAAGACCGCCGAGCAGCTCTTCTTCGAGGCGAGCCTGCTCGCCCCGAACGACCAGCCGATCATCGAGGACCTCTGCCACGCCCAAATGAGCAACGGTCGCTTCCCCGCGGCGGAAACCAACCTGTCCAAGCTCCTCGCGAAAGAGTCAAACGCCGACCGCCGCGACCTTCGTCACCTGCGGGCCGCGTGCCTTATGCAGGTCAACCGCCCGGCGGATGCGAGGGACGAGTATCTCAAGCTCACGAAGGACGAGCAGGGCGCCTCCGACTACGAAGCCTGGCTGGGCCTCGCGCGGCTGAGCGTTGCGCTGCGCGATGACATGAAGCTGCGGGACGCCGCGATCCGGCTCGTCGCCATCGACGCGAACCGCCCCGAGGGCTACGTCCTCCGCGCGATCCAGCTGCGAAAGATCGGGGAGCTCCAGCAGGCCCGCAACGCGCTCGGTCGCGCACTCGCCATCAAGCAGGACACCGACTCCCTCGTGCTCCTTGGTCTGATCGAGAGAGACATGGGTCGCCCCGAGGGCGCCCGCGCCGCTTTCGCACAGGCCCTGAAGGTTGACCCGAACAACCCGGAAGCCACCGAGATGCTCGGCTCGCTCGACGCGGTGGCCGGCGCAGAGCGCTGATCGCGTTCAGTCCGTTCAACTCACCAAGGGCCCGGCAACACCGCCGGGCCCGTTTGCGTTGGCCGGGCCGACGCACGCGTCAACCAGCTCTCCCTCGACGGTGGTCTGCCCGTTCCACGTCGACAGCTTCGGCGCGATGATCGCCTGGATCTCCCGTCCCGCCGCGAAGCGTGAGAGCCGCTCGCCCCATCCCCAAGCGACGAGGCGGAACTGCCGGCCGGCCCGCGCGTCGGCCACGCGAAGGCAGAGGTGCTTGTTGCCAGCACCCATCGTCTCCGGTCGCTGCGCGACGATCACAGATCGCAACCGCACATGCACCGGCGGGTTCTCGCGCCCGAACGGCGCGAGCCGCTGAAGCCCGTCGACGGCGTCACGCGTCAGGTCGCTCACCGCGGCGTCACAATCGAACGCGAAGCGAGCGCACAGATCTTCTGGGCCGATCCGCGCGTTCGCGAACTCGCAGAAGTCACGCGTGAACGCGGCGAGGTTGTGCTCCGACATCCGCAGCCCCGCGGCCATCGCGTGCCCCCCGAACCCAACCAGGTGACCGCTGCACGCACCGATCGCCGCGTGAAGGTCAAACCCGTCGACCGAACGCCCCGAACCGTGGCATAGGCCGTCGTGCAGGCTCATCAGCAGCACCGGGCGATGGAATCGTTCGACAAGCTTCGAGCACACGATGCCCACAACCCCCGCGTGCCAACCCTCGCGTGCGAGCACAATCGCCCGACGGTCCTCGCCGGTCATCCCTTCGCGCTCGGCGAGTTCGAGGGCCTCGCGGAGGATCTCGTCCTGCGTCTTGCGTCGGCGGTCGTTCTGCTCCGTGAGCTGCGCGGCGATCTCGTCGGCCCTTGCGCCCTCGGCGGTCGTGAACAGTTCAACGGCCTCCTTCGCGTGCCCCATCCGCCCGCACGCGTTCAGCCGCGGCGCGAGCTTGAAGCCAACGTCGTACTCCCCGATGTTCTCTCCCTCGAGTCGTGAAGCCACGACGAGCGCGCGGACGCCCGCGATCCCGCAGTGCCTCAGCATCGAAAGCCCGTGGCGCGCAATCACCCGGTTCTCATCGACCAGCGGCACCACGTCCGCGATCACCCCCAGCGAGGCGAGCGCCAGCATGTCCAGCAGCACTCGCCGCATCATGGGCCCAACCTTCGGACCACCCGCGGCCATCGTGGCAAGCCGCCACGCGAGCTTGAACGCGACCCCCGCGCCGCAAAGCTCTCCGAACGGGTACGCGGAACCCGGCAACCTCGGATGCACGACCGCGTACGCCTCGGGCAGACCCTCCTCCGCGGTCGGGAGGTTGTGGTGGTCGGTGATGATCAGGTCCACCCCCGCGGCACGCGCCGCCCGCGCCGGCTCGAACGCCGTGACGCCGCAGTCCACCGAGATGATGAGCCTCGTTCCTTCGCGTGCCAGCTCCGCGATCGCCTCGGTGTTCAGGCCGTAGCCCTCTTCGAGCCGGTGCGGGACATAGGTCCGCACCCTCGCGTCCACCCCGCGGTCCCGCGCGATCTCCCGGATCACGTGGAAGAGGATCGCGCTCGCGGTGACCCCGTCGACGTCGTAGTCGCCGTAGATCACGATCTGCTCCGACCTCAGCACCCCGTTGAGCACCCGCTCCGCCGCACGCTCGAGCCCCGGGAGCAGCGAAGGATCGTGAAGGTCGGCGATCTTCGGATCCAGGAACCGCACCGCGGCGTCCCCGCTCGCAACTCCCCGCGACGCGAGCACGCGCGACACCAGCGGCGCCGAGGGATCGGGCTCTGTGAGCCCTCTACGCTTCCAGACGCCGAGCATGCCGCGGATCGGCTTGGGCTCCGGAAAGGGTTGGGCGTGGTGTTGAACTTCCAAAGGTTGCATCCGTGCCGCGCATTGTGACGAAGGGCGTCCTGCCATGGTGAAACTCAACAAGATATACACAAAGACCGGTGACGACGGCACCACCGGGCTCGTTGGCGGGATCCGGGTGAGCAAGGACGATCCCCGCGTCGAAGCCTATGGCGCCATCGACGAGTCCAACGCCGCCGTGGGCCTCGCCGTCGTGCAGTGCGACACTCACGCGGAAGCCCCGACGGGCGCAGCCATTCGGGGCCACCTCCAGCTCATCCAACACGATCTCTTCGACCTGGGTGCCGATCTCGCGACCCCCGTCACCCCCGATGAGAAGCCCGGGTCCGCTCTCCGCATCATCGCGAGCCAGACCGACCGCCTCGAAGCGACCATCGACGAGTTCAACGAGAAGCTCGCCCCCCTCACAAGCTTCGTGCTCCCCGGCGGGACCCCGCTCGCGGCGGCATTGCACCTCGCCCGCACGATCGTTCGACGCGCCGAGCGCCACATCGTGACACTCCAGCGGATCGAGCCCGCAAATGTCAGCGAGGAATCCGTGAAGTACGTGAACCGGCTCAGCGACTTGCTCTTTGTGTTCTGCCGCGCGGCGAACTTCAACGGCACGCGCGACGTGCTGTGGAAGCCCGGCGCAACACGCTGATCACGCGCCGACGAACCTCGCGTACACAGTCCTCGCCACCTCCGGCCGGGAGGTGCCGCGCACCAACGCTCGGCCCGTCGGAAAGATGGTCAGCACGAGCCCCCCATGCTCCCGCGGCAGCGTGAGCCGCAGCATGTGCGGCGTGAGCTGCACGCCCCCCACCGCTCGCAGCCGCTGGGCGAGCTGTTCAAGGTTTACGCCGCCGGCATTCGGTGGCGGCACCTGAATGGTGTTCTGCCCGCAGAGCGCCGCGGGTTCCACATCCGCGGTGACGTCGAGAAACTCGAACCGCCTCTGCCCGCAACAGACACAGTCCGGGTCGCGAAGCCCCTTGATGCTCACGGTGCGGAACATCATGCCCCACGCGTCGAGCTCCACGAGCGTCGGCTCCGACGCGTTTCCGACGATCGTCGAGAGCGCGAGCGCGGCCTGGATCCCGCCGACGATCTGCACCGCGGGTCCGAACACGCCCGCGGATTCGCACGTCGCCACCGACCCCGGCGCGGGTGGAACGGGCGCGATGCACCGCAGACAGGGGCCGCGACCCGGCGCCAGCACCGCCGCCGTCCCCCCGGTCGCCACGACGCCGCCATACACAAGCGGAATGCCGTTCTTCACGCTCACGTCGTTGAGCAGGTAACGAGTGGAGAAGTTGTCCGTGCCGTCAACGATCACCGCGGGAGTCGCGGCGTCGGCCGGCCGGCCCAGGCAATCGCCCAGCACCAACTTCTCGGCGTTCGCGTGTGTGAGATCGTCCGCCGCGGCGTGCACGGTCGCTCTCGACGCGATCTCCGCGATCCGCGCGGCGGCGGCGTGAGCTTTGGGCGTTCCGGCGTGCGCATCGGCCTCGTCGAAGAGGCACTGCCGATGCAGATTGCCGAGTTCGACGACGTCGCGGTCGATCAGCGTGAGAAACCCGACGCCTGCTCTCGCCAGGGTGTCGATGGCGGCGCACCCGATGGCACCGCACCCCACCACCACTACGTGAGCCTCCGTGATCCTGCGCTGCCCCTCGCCCCCCACCTGCGGGAGAGTCATCTGTCGCTGGTATCTGGAAAGGTCGATCGGCTCGGGAGCCATGCCTCAGCGTACGCGTGGACTTCTCACCGCGGCCGGTCCAAGATTGCCGCATGGAATCGCCCGCGCCGTGGACCCCTCCTTCGCCTGCGCCTTCCCGCTTCGAAGCCCTCGGCCTCGTGCTCCGCGAGTACGAGAACGAAGACGCCCCCGCCCTCTTCGAAGCAGTCGATACCTCTCGCGCGTCGCTGCTTCCGTGGCTGCCCTTTGCGAAGACCCAGTACCAGAGCGTCGAGGCGGCCGCTGAGCTGATCGCGTTGTTCACTCGTGCAAGGCGGGACCTCCTGCATCCGGAACTCGGCGCGGTCTTCGGCGCCGTCAACGGCGTGTTCGATGCCGCGACCGGCGAACTCCTCGGCGGCACCGGGGTCAATCGCATCAGCGCCCCGCGGCACAACGGCGAGATCGGTTACTGGGTGCGCTCCTCGCGCCAGCGTCAAGGGGTCGCCACGCGCGCCGCCGCCGCGATGCTCTCGTGGTGCTTCCTGCCACAAACACAAGGTGGGTACGGGTTGCGAAGGGTCCACATCTTCGCGGCCCAGCCGAACGTCGCCTCCGTCGGAGTCCCTACGCGATTGGGCCTCCACCGCTACGGCCAGATGCGGAAGGACCGGTTCGAAGACGGGTACGGCTGGGTCGACACCGTGGCGTGGGACGTGCTCGCCGACGAGTGGGACACCGAGCAACA
>JBMOHX010000268.1:0-5640 GCA_049317625.1 Phycisphaerales bacterium | reverse complement strand
ATCTCCACCGACGTGCGCTCAAGTGAAACGCTCGTCGCGCTCGGTGCGAAAGCAATGCAGGTCTACAACCGCTCAGTTTGGCTTCGCGACGGTTACGAGGCGTGGTTCAACCACGTCAACGGCTTCTACGCACGCCTCATCACGGCGGCCAACCGGCAGCGCAGGACCGACAGCGAGGGCAGCGCCTCGTGAGCTACATCATGGACACGCGTGACGAAGGCCGCCGCGTCGAACGAAAGACCGATCGCGTGCTGACCCTCGACCAACTCCGTTGGGCTGGCCTAGGTCAAGGCAGCAGCGTGCTGGACCTCGGATGCGCTGCGGGGACAACTTGCCGCATCATGGCGGCAATGGTCGGGAATGCGGGCCGGGTGGTCGGTGTCGACAACTCAGAGTGCCGCCTCGCCGAAGGGCGAAAGCACGCCGATCACCGTTCCGAAATCGAGTACCGGCATGGCGACGCCGCGCAAATCCCCGCAGCGGACAACGAGTTTGACCTCACGTGGTCCAGATTTTTGTTTGAGTACCTGCCAAGCCCCGAGACCGCACTGGCAGAGATGATCCGCGTGACCAAACCTACGGGCACCGTATGCGTGAGCGACATCGACGGGAACTGCATCTGGCACCACCCTTGCGATCCAGGACTCCGCACGGAAATCGACGCGGCCCTTCGCGTGATCGCGGGAGGATTTAGTCCACGCATTGGACTGTCGCTCTTCGCGATGTTGGTCGACGGCGGGCTCCGAGACGTGGCAGTCGACATTCGGCCGTACCACGTCATTGCGGGAAGTATCGATTCAGAGCGAGCAGAGCAATGGCAGATGAAGCTCGACGGCGTAGCCGCGACGCTGCGGGCCCGAGGATGGCTCCCGAGTCGTGCCGCAGCGCTCTCCGAGGCATTCATGGCTCATCTGCACGACCCTCGCACGTTGACGTACAGCGTGCTGATCTCGGTACGGGGGACGGTTCCGATACCATGTAGCGCGGGTACAAACGGCCAGTGAGCCCAACGCTCACCGCATGGCGCTCGCGTGTTCGGGCCGCGGCGCGCTGGGCCCAGCCGCGCGGCTCGTGAGAAACCGCACCGCTTCATGGCGCGCCCGCCGTCTTTCACAAAAATGAGCGGGCGAGGGCAACGCCCTCGCCCGCTCGTCTCGTTTGTCAATGTTCGTCCGTCCCCGCGCGTCTCAGTTCCTCCGACGCCGGCCCGCGATCATCGCGCCGCCCACCAGCACCCCCGCGAGACCCGGCGATGGCACGAAGCCGCTGAAGCTGGAGTCGTCGAAGAAGTTCTTCCCGCCGATCCCGAAGTTCACGGCGTCCTCCAACTGCCAGCGGATCGTCGTGAAGTTGGTCATCGCGGTGCCCATCGATGCGCCGGTCACAATCGTGTTCCAGGTGCTGCTCGCGTCGTCGTAGTAGTCGAAGCCGAAGGTGTCGCTGGTCAGGTCCAGGTGCATGCGGATGCCGTTCCAGTTCGCCGGGCCCGCGTTCCAGCTCGTGTACGTCCACGAGCTCGACGGACCGTCGCGGTACGCGACCTGGTTGTCACGCGAGTAACCCCACTCGGCGCCGATGTTGCCCGCCGAGTCCACGAAGGACATGCGGAACTTGTCGCTGAACGTGCCGTCGGAGTTGGGCGGGCTGTCCGGGTCGGTCATGAAGTAGGTCTCGTACGTCACCACGCCGGCGGTCTGCGTCGCCGCGACCGGGCCGCCCGTGTCGTAGGTGTCGAGGAAGTAGTCGTACGAGATCGGGCCGGTGCCGGAGGGGTTGTCGTTGCGGAGGGCGAGGTTGTACCCGTCGTTGTTGCGGCCGCTGAAGTGCGCACCGACGATGTACGACACCGTGCTGCCCAGGAGGGGCGCCCCGGTGTAGGGCGGGGCCGTTCCGACTGCCGCGGTGCGTGCCGCGGATGAGCCGAAGAACGCGCCGTTCTGGCTCCGCAGCTTCCAGAGCCCGCTGTCGGGAGCGATCGGCGTCGCGACGCCGCCGCCGGACGCGGGGCCGTACTGCCCGGCGTTGTAGTAGGTCACGTCGCACCAGTTGTTGCTGCCCACGAACATCGAGAGGTTGTACCCCTCGTTCGGCCCGTAGCTGCCCAGGTGGGCCGAAGCCACCGAGCCGCTCGCCGCGACCAGCAGCATGCCCATCAACCGACGTCCGCCGCACTCATTCATGAAAGACCGCATGTCTCGTCTCCTGTCTGTTCTGGTTGTCCGCCCCGGAAGCGGCGTACACGCCGCGGCGGGGGTCGGAAGTCATCTCTGCACCAGACTTGTCTGCAAGGGCGGATTCCTTGCAGCGATGAGGCGAGAAATTTCAGATTCAGGCCCGAACCCACGGGAGTGCGGGCGGTTGGGCGGTGCTTTCGGATACTCCTGAGATCAGCCGCGGCAGAACCGGGGGGGCTCTCAAGCTCCTCGGCGACTTAGCCGGCCATCGCTCGCGGTTCAGCAGCCCGGCGCGGAACGCCGACCGCTTCTTCGAGCCAGGCGGCCAGCGACGCGGCTTCAGCCTCGCTCGCAAGAGCATGAACCGGAACCGGGCGTGCTTCCGCGGCGTTCGGGCCGACGAGCAAGACCCGGTAGCGCGTGTAGGTGCGGCTGCCGCTCTGGATCTTGATCTGCTCGACTTCGAACCGCTGAATGGCCGCGAACGCGAATGTCATGGCCGCGCTCGAGCGCTCGCTCGCGGGAACCCTCAGCGTCTTCGCGGCTTGGTCGACCACCAGCATGCGGCTGGCGTCACGGCGACGACGGCGAAGGAGCGTGAAAACGCCGGCGGACACGGCCAGCGCGAGTGCGATCACGAGCGTCTGGCACACGAGGAGCATCACGAAGCTCGCCGGAGACGCGATCCCGTGGGCGATGGTCGCCGCGAGAACCACCACGGCGCCGACGGCACCCGACGCGATGAACTCGCTGTTTCCTGTGAGCGAGATTCCGTGGCGATGGTCGTCGAGTCGAAAGATCGTCAGTCCCCCCGGTTGGCGGGCGGCCTTCACTTCGTTGAGGATCCAGGCGAGAACTCCGCCCGCAACGAAGAGCGCCGCGAGGCTGCAGGCGAGCGCGACGAAGTCGTTCCAGATCACGCCGCGACGGAGGACGGAGGTTTCGGGGTGCGACGGGTCGTAGTAAACCGTCACAGCGCCGCCGGTCGGGTGAGCCTGCACCCAATCGTGGTCGCCTTCTTCGGGGCCCGAGTACGCGAGGGCGAAGCGATCGCTGGTGTACTCCTGGCCGGCGACGTTGTAGGAATACGTCACACGTGTGTCATAGGTATTGCCGTGCCGGTTTCGCCCCACGATCAGGGAGGAATCGAGAACCACACCCTCGGTCTGGGAGTATCCATTCGTGAGCGCCTGCCGGAGCGTGGCGCAGCCCCACCAGGCCACGCACGCCGCGGCGGCGAGGAAGAGCGTCGCGAAGAACCACGCGAGTTGCCGGGAGTCGCTCAACGGAACCTCGAGTGTCCAGGGGTGATCGGGACGTGCAGGAGCGCAGCGCGATCGACAGCAGCGCCAGCCGAAGGTTGTTGTCGGACGATCGCCGGGGGCGCTTGTGGAGAAGTGGGCGATTTCAGGTCGAGGAGGGCGGCGACGCAAAGGGGCGTGCCTCGAACTTCAACTCGAACGCGCGGTTCCGTCGCTCTGACTGAAACCCGAGCGTGAGAGCGGCTGAGAGGTCATCGAGAAGAGGAAGGACCAGGTCGTCGCCGGTGTTGGACGCGACCATGCCACCGTTGGGCACCGGAGGCTCCGCACGGGTGCTTCGCCGCGCCCGCGTCTCCGCGCGCCCCGCCCACGTCTTCACCCAACCTTGAACCCAGCTTGACACCCCAACTCCCCGACCCGCAAGGATTGAGGTTGTCAAACTCGCTCGATCACCACGGACGGAAAGGGTCGCGATGCACCGGAACCGCGTTCACACTCGACGGGCCTTCACGCTCGTCGAACTCCTAGTGGTCATCGCGATCATCGCACTGCTGATCAGCCTCCTCATCCCCTCGCTCGGAAAGGCCCGCGACGCCGCCCGCACGCTCAAGTGCGGCGTGAACCACCGCCAGCTCATGACCGCCTCCCTCACGTACGCGAACGAGTACAAGGACAAGCTCCCACTCCCCAACTTCTACGGCCCCAACGACCCCAACCCCGGTTGGCTCTTCTCCCAACCCTTGGGCCGGCTCACCGAGGCCTCCCACCGGTCCGGCCTTCTCTGGCCCTACCTCCTTACCGACGTCACTTACCGCTGCCCGTCTCATGTCGAGCCCTTCCCGGGCACATCCGTCATGACCAGCTACCTCATGAGCGGCGCCATCACGGGCTTCGGGCGCTCGGGCAACTCAACGTTTCGAGTCGACCGCTTCCGGCCCCACGCCATCGTCTTCTGGGAAGCCGACGAACGCGGCGGCTCGAGTTGGAACGACGGCGGGAGCTTTCCCACCGAAGGTTTCACCGCCCGACACTCCACCGCCGCCAGCGTCAGCCAGATCGACGGCAGCACCCGGCCCATGACGCAGGCGATCTACCGCGACCTCCTCGAACTCAGCCCCGGCCCGCTCTGGTGCGCCCCCGATTCCGCCGACGGCCACTGAACCCCGCAGACCGATGCTCCCGCCGCGGCGTGGCAACAGGGCCCAATCGCGCGGCCGGGCGGCAAACGAAACGGCCCCCGTCACGATTGACGAGGGCCGTGAACTCGAGTGACGATGAGCAGTGCCGAGTTCTCCGAGAACGTGGCCTCGGGTGCCCGTGTCGGCGCTGGTCGAGGCGAGGCGCTCGCGGCGCGGGTGCGCGGAAGAACCCCGGCTTGACGACTCAGCGGCGCTTGCGCCGAGCGACGGTGAGGCCCCCGATGCCAGCAAGAGCGAGCGCACCGGGCGCGGGGACCGTCTGCCATTCGAAGGAGTACTCCAGACCCGAGTAGTTGGAGAGCGCACCACCAAACTCGACGGCGAAGCCCCGCGGCGGCTGCATGCGTCCAGTGGTGGTGTACGAAGCGTCGACGACGATCTGCTGGTAGATGTAAAAGTTGCCGGGCGTGAAGACGTAGTTGGCGAGGCCGGGGCCATACGACCTATCGAAGATGGTGAAGCCACTCCCATCTTGCACGACGGTGTCCGTGAACTCGATCGAGGACAACCAGGGATCGAATCCCAGGACCGGCGAGTCGCCGATCTGCTGGTACAGGCGGGTGAGCAGGCGGACCGTGATGATGGGATCGTCTCCGCCGGGGACCCCGTTCCCGCCGCTCGCGACCACTTTGAAGTTAGCATGCAACGAGCCTTCACCGATGCGAACAGGGAGCGGGCCGATCGAGAACGGCAGAATCGAGCTCGCGCCCGCCGTGGCCCTGTAGGTGCCCGGCACGGTCGGCAGCACGAGTGAACCTACCAGATCGCCTCTGAAGTTGGAGGTCACGATGTTGTCGACGAGAGTGCCGGTGGTAGAGGCGTTTGATCCCGGCAGCAGCGTGATCCCGCCGGGGGTGCCGTAGCCCGATGTCGCCGGGGTCGTAAACTGCACCTGCGCGTTCGCGGCAGCGGTGTGCAGGCTGATCCCAAAGGCGGTCAACGTCAAGGCGAGGGCGGGACGGGTGCGGCTGAACATGGTCTTCGTGGTGGTCGGCGTCTTCATCG
>JBMOHX010000267.1:0-5644 GCA_049317625.1 Phycisphaerales bacterium | reverse complement strand
GCGAGGGCGGCGCTGCCAACGCCGAAGGTCAGAAGGCCGTTGGAGCCGACGAAGACATCGGTGTAGCTGGTCCCGTAGAAGGGGAAGCTGAAACCGATGGGGGCGGTGAGGAAGTTGTCGTCACCGAGAACCAGCGCGGTGCCGGTTCCGGAGATGTCTTCGATCGCGCTGGTGCCGACGACCGCGGAACCCAGACCGTCGCCGCTGGAGCAGGCGCTGAAGTTGCCGAGGTAGCTGCCGCCGAGGGTGGTGCATTCGGCTTCGCTGACGATGCTGCAGGTCGAGCCCTGGCAGCAAGCGCCGGTGCGGATGAACTGGTCGACGTAGAGGCCGATGGTGTTGGCGTCGGTCGGGGCCACGAGGGCCCACTTGGAGACCTGGATGTAATAGGTAGTGCCGGCGACGAGCTCCGTGGTCAGGTCGGACTGGAGTTCGTTGCCGTTGGCGCCAACGCCGCCGTCGTCGTCGCAGGCGGTGTCGCTGAGCGTGGCGCAGGTGCCGTCAGCGCTGGCGTACACCGCGATCACGGTGTCGACAACGTTGTTCCCCGTCGCCAGGTTCTGCGAGGTCGAGAAGCGGTATCCGGCGTTCGCCGGAGCCACGAACTTGTACCACACCGAGTAGCCGGCGTTGTTCACGCCGCCCGTCGAGCAGGACATCGGCTGCTCAATAGCCGCGGCGTTTCCAGAGATGAACGCGGCCCCGGTGACAACCGGGAAGCTGCTGTTGGGGATGAGTTCCGCGTTGTCGCAGAGGTCATTCGCAGCCGCGGGAGGACGAACGGTAAAGACGGCCGAGCCGCTGCCGGTACGGGCCTGATCGTCGCTGATGCCGAAGGAGATGGTCTGGGGACCGGGGGCGGCCGCAGGCCCGACGGTGAGGGTCGCGGAGTAGATGCCGTCGATCGCGGCATCGGGAGCGATGCCGTCGTCGAGCAGGGCGATGTTGGTGCCGCCATCAATCGCCGAAGCGTCGAGGAGGACGACCACGCCCGAGCTCGGCGGGTTCTGGCCGGGGCTCACCGTCACGGTGGCGAGGGAGACCGCGCCAACCGCGCCCGCGGCCGGGGTCAGAGCGAGCGCGCCCGTGATGGGAGTAGGCTGATTCGTAGCCTGCAGGATGACCGACCAACCATTGAGAGTGCCGACGTCGCCGCCCGCGTCATCGTCGATGCGCAGGGTCCAAGTGCCGGCGGAGTTGGTGCCGATCAGCGTGTCAAGGTTTGCGAGCGCGGTCAGCCCGGTGAGGGGGATGGTCCCGACCCAGGCAGCAACGCCGCCTTCGGGGCGGAAGCTGCCGGTGAAGGGAGCCGCGCCCGCCGTGATAGCCGTCGCGGCCTGCTGATCGAAGATGGTGTTGACGAAGTTGTCGCCGCCGCCGCCCACGTCGGTCGCCAGGTGCACGTACGTGGTGCCACCCGGGGGGAGGAGAACGATGTCGAGATCGGCATCAAAGGTGTGGGTGATGTTGATCTGGACGTTCACGTCCGCGAGGACGAACGAATCCGGGACGGTGATGGAGTTGTCAATGGTCGGCGTATCGAGAATCGCGACCGGGGTGGTCGTGCTCGAGTACGTCTGGGCGGAGGCGACGCTTGTGAGCGTGCCGCAAACTCCTGCCGCGAGAGCCAACGCGAGTGCCTTCTTCATACACACACTCCTTCAGATGGAACTAACACCCGTGACCAACCCGAGAGGACGCCGCCCCGCCCACGTGGCACACGCACGCACGGCGATGGGCTTTCCCTCCACATACCGGTGACAGTCGGTTGGGGGCCAATCAGACCCGTTTGACGAACACACGGCACCTGGGGACAGCCCTCCCGTCGGGTCACTCTACCTCAGGAGGGGATGGAAAGCCAGAGAGATCCATCGAAATGCAAAGTCGGACAGGTTTTTTGGGGCCTTTTGGATCGGCCATATGAACAAAAGCCCCCCGGAAACAGTTCCGGGGGGCTCGGGGGTTCAGATCAGCGATCGGACCAGACCGGGCTTAGCAGCCGGGGGTGCCGATGCCGTTCGCGTCCCAGGCACCGAAGAACAGGATCACGTCGTCGCCGTCGACGCCCGTGGAGAGGTCGACGTCGCCGCAGGGGAGGCCGCTGTCCCATTCGCCGAAGAAGGCGATGACGTCGTCGCCGTCGATGCTGCCGTTGTTGTCAAAGTCGGCGTAGCAGCCGTCGATGCGCCAGGCGCAGTTGGGGCCGCACACGGGCCCGCCGCGGGCGAAGGTGAGGAGCTTGGCGGAGTTCGACACGATGGTCGAGGCCGCGACGCTGCTGGCCGCGGTGCCGGTGCTGTTCTCAACGCCGACGGTCGCGTCGGCGTCGGTGAAGGCCGAGATGGCGCCGTAGCGGAACTCGATGGTTCCGTTCTCGAAGAGGATCACCTGGAAGGTGTTGGAGTCGGTGAAATCGAACTGCGTGATCGCGTTCCACTGGGCGATGAAGCGGAGATCGACGCCGGCCGTGCCGCGGGTCTCGTAGTAGACGTCGCCGTAGGTGGTGGGGTTGAAGTCGTCCCACATCGGGTAGATGGCGTCGTTGGGAGTGGCCGCGTTGGGGATCGCGGTGTTGCCTAAAGCAGTGCTCGCGGCGCCGAAGTTGATGAAGCCGTTCGAGCAGATGTTCACGTCGGTGTAGGTGTTGCCGAAGTAGGTGAAGCTGAAGCCCAGGGGTGCCAGGATGGAGGAGTCATCCGTCGCGGGGCCGGCGAGGCCGGTGGCGGAGATGTCCTCGAGGGCGTTGGCGGAGTCGGAGAAGACGTAGCCGTCGCCGCTGGTGCAGGCGCTGTTGTCACCGAGGTAGGAGCCGCCGGCGGTGGCGCACCTGGCGGCGGTCAGGATGGAGCAGTTGCTGCCCGTGCAGCACGCGCCGGTGGGGATGGCGATCACCGTGTAGGTGCCGGTGCCTGCGCCGGTGCGGAGCTGGGCATCGGCCACACCGAAGCTGATGGTCCGGGCGCCCAGAGTCGCACCCGCGCCGACCGTGACGCTGCCGGAGAAGATGTTGTCGCCGGCGACAGCATCGGGGGCGTTGCCGTCGTCGAGCAGGTTCAAGGTCCCGCCGTTGACGGCCGAGGCGTCGAGCGAAACGGCCAGACCGGTGCTCGCGGGGTTGCCGCCGGGAGTCACCGTCACGAACGCGTTGAAGCTCTGGCCCTCGTACCCGGTGGCGGGCGTAAGAGCGAGGGTGCCGGTGGGAGCGGTGTTGGGGAGGTCGACCCAGATGCCCAGGCGGTCGGTCGCGACGGGGGCGGTGGTCCCCCACTTCGCGGCCTGGATGTAATACGTCGAACCCGCGATGAGAGCCACGGTCTTGTCCGACTGCAGGCCGTCGCCGCCGTCGTCGTCGCAGCCGATCTCGGTGAGCGAGCCGCAGGTGCCGTCGGCGCTGCTGTAGACGGCAAGCACGGTGTCAGAGACGTTGTTGCCGGTCGCGAGAGCGATCGAGGTCGCGAAGCGGTAGTTGCCGCTCTGGGTCGGGGTGATCGAGTACCACACCGTGCTGTTCACGTTCGTTGCGCCACCGGAAGAGCAGCTCATGCCGGTCTCGGGCGCGCGGACGTTGCTGAAGATGAACGAGGGGCCGCTGGTGTAGGGCAGCGAGCCGACGGGGATGACTTCCGGGCTGGAGCAAAGGTCGTTGGGAGAGGCCGGCGGGTTCACGGTGAAGGTCGCCGAGGTGCTGGAAGCGCGGGTCTGCCCATCGGTGATGTTGAAGGAAACGGTCCGCCCGCCCACAGGCGCGGCGGGACCAACGGTGATGTTGGCGGAGAAGATGTTGTCGCCTGCGGTGGTGTCGGGAGCGACGCCGTTGTCAAGCAGATTGATGATGTCGCCGTCGATAGCGACCGCGTTGGCGACAACCTGGATGCCGGTGCTGGGGGGGAACGTGCCGGGAGTCACAGTGACGCGCGCCACGACCACAGTGCCCGAGGTGCCGGAGTTGGGGGTCAGGGACGCGACGCCCGACGGGTTGGTGGGAGCGCCGGCGGCGGTGAGGATCAGCGACCACGAGTTGAGCGTGCCGATATCGCCGGTTGCATCGTCATCGATGCGGAGGGTCCACGTGCCGGCCGAGTTGGTGCCGTTCAGGGAATCGAGGTTGGCCAAGTTGGTGAGGCCGGTAAGGGCCGTCGCGACGATGAAGCCGGAGGCGGTACCGCCCTCGGGGCGGAAGCTGCCGGTGAAGGGAGCGGTGCCCGCGGTGATCGCGGTCGCGGCCTGCTGATCGAAGACAGTGTTCACGAAGTTGTCACCGCTGCTGCCGACGTCCGTCGCGAGGTGCACGTACTGCGTGGCGCCCGGCACGACCAAGATCATGTCGAGGTCAGAATCGAAGGTGTGGGTGATGTTGATACGGACGTTCACGTCCGACAGCGTGTACGAGTCGGCGACCGTGATCGAGTTGTCGATCGTCGGGTTGTCGGGGAGCGCGACCGGCGTCGTCGTGCTGTTGTACGTTGTCTGACCGGCCGCGATGCCGGTGAGCGAGCCGCAAACTCCTGCCGCGAGAGCCAACGCGAGTGCCTTCTTCATACACACTTCCTTATGAATACGACTTGAGAACTACGCCTTGGAAGCCGGGCCGCGCAACGGGCGGCCACGATTTCGTCCGGCCAGCAAAACCGGAGCAGAGGGGGTGCTCCTCCCGGCGTGAAGAATCTACAATCATCAACACGTCGCGGGCGTCTTCAGTTTAACCCATGCAGGCGGATCCGCCATCCCGTCGGGACGGATTGGTTCCCTGTTTCTCGCATTATCTTGGCCCGTCTTTTGCGGCGTTTGCGGAGCCTCGTGCACGGCAGAACTCCCTCGGATGGTCCGGTAACAAGAGTTCATCGGGAGTTGGTCTGCCCGACACAACTCCGCCGGACTGCTTGTCCTGCAGGGCCCCCGGAACCGTCGGGGCGACCGCGACACCCGACCAGGCGCCACGGTCCCGAGAAATGTGGGTTTGGAAATACGGTGGGACCGGCTATCTAATGAGCGTTGCCGGGCCACTGCCACACGCCGAGGTCATCGAGTTCGAGCGAGACTCGTGAGGAGAGACCCGGCCACCTGATGAAAGCCGCACTCTGCGCCGGAGGCACACCCGGGGCTCGTCGCACGATCGCCCGCGTGATGGCTCCTGCCTCCCAGTCGATGTCCACGACAAATCCGCCTCGGGCGCGAAGACCGGTCACTCGACCTGACGGCCATGCCTTGGGGAGAGCGGGCAGGAGGCTGATGGTGGGCGGTTCACCCTCGCGTTCGGGGTGGCTCTGGAGGAGCATTTCAGCGACCGCAGCGGCTGCACCGAAGTTGCTGTCGATCTGGAAGGGGGGGTGGGCACCGAAGAGATTCGGGTAGGAGCCCCCGCGATTGTGGTAGTCGAAGCCGGCGTCCGCGACGGGGGTAAGGGCTTGCCTGAGGAGGGACTCTGCGCGGTCGCCGTCGCCCAAGCGGGCCCAGAAGCAGGCCTTCCATGCCATGCTCCAGCCGGTGCTGCGGTCGCCGCGGCGTTCGAGGGACTTTCGGGCGGCGGCGGCGAGTTCGGGGGTCCCCTGAAGGGTGATCTGGTGCGCGGGGTAGAGGCCGTAGAGGTGGGAGACGTGGCGATGGGAGGGCTCGGGTTCTTCGTATGGCTCGAGCCATTCCTGGA
>JBMOHX010000266.1:0-5712 GCA_049317625.1 Phycisphaerales bacterium | reverse complement strand
ATCACCGATGTCATCGGACTCCGTCAACAAGCCCTCGTTCACCGACATCTTCATCAAGAGCCCAGTGCTCGCGGTGGTCGTGAACCTCATCATCCTCGCGATCGGGTGGCGCTCGATCGACGGGCTCCCCGTGCGGCAGTACCCGCGCATCGAGTCGAGCTCGGTCGTGATCACGACGCCGTACATCGGTGCCTCCGCGGAGACGATCCGCGGGTTCATCACCACGCCGATCGAGCGCGCCGTCGCGGCGATCGACGGTATCGACTACATCGAGAGCTCCAGCGTCGCCGGGTTGTCGACCATCACCGTGCGCCTCAAGCTCAATCACAACAGCACGGACGCGCTCGCCGAGATCGGCGCCCGCCTTGACCAGGTCCGCGGTGACCTCCCGCCCGAGTCCGAATCACCGGTGATCGAGATCCAGCGGGCCGACCGCCCGTACGCGACGTTCTACCTGGGCTTCATCAGCGAATCGCTGGACCTGACGCAGCTCACAGACTATCTCTCTCGCGAGGTGCAGCCGGACCTGGGCACGCTGCCGGGTGTGCAGCGCGTCGGCATCGAGGGCGCACGCAACCTCGCGATGCGGATCTGGCTCGACTCCGACCGCATGAACGCGCTGGACATCTCGCCGCAGGAGGTCTCCTCGGCCCTTCAGCGCAACAACTTTCTCGCGGCGGTGGGCCGCACGAAGACCGCGGACCTGCAGGTCGACCTCCTGACCGACACGGACCTGCGTTCGACGGAGCAGTTCGAGCAGCTCATCGTGCGGTCGCGCGAGGGCACGCTCGTCCGCCTGCGTGATATCGCCCGTGTCGAAGTGGGGAGCGAGGAGCCGCTCGCCCAGACCGGGATCAACGGCGTCCCCGGCATCTACCTCTCCGTGTGGCCGCTGCCCAGCGCCAACGAGCTCGACGTCGGCAAGGCGCTCAAAGAAGCGATGAAGCGGATCGCCCCGACTCTCCCCGCGGGCGTGCGGATGTCTCTCGCGTACGACGGGACGTACTACATGGAGAACGCGCTGACCGAGATCAGCAAGACGCTGGCCGAGACCATCGGGGTCGTCGGGCTGGTGGTGTTCCTGTTCATGGGCTCGATCCGCACGGTGCTTGTCCCGCTCATCGCCATGCCCATCTCGCTGGTGGGCGCGTGCATCGCGATGAAGCTCATGGGGTTCTCGCTCAACCTGCTCACGATCCTCGCGATCGTGCTCTCGGTCGGGCTGGTGGTGGACGACGCGATCGTGATGGTCGAGAACGTGGAGCGCCACATCCGCGAGGGGATGCCGCGGATGCGTGCGGCCCTCGTTGGTGCCCGCGAGCTCTTCGGACCTGTCATCTCCATGACCATCACGCTTGCCGCGGTGTACGCGCCCATCGGGTTCCAGGCGGGGCTCACCGGCGTGCTCTTCCGCGAGTTCGCGTTTACGCTAGCAGCAGCGGTGGTGGTCTCTGGCATCGTCGCGGTCACGCTTTCACCTGTGATGAGCGCGGTGATGGTGGCGCCGCAGGGGCGTGAGAGCCGCTTCACCCGGATGATCAACCGGCACTTCGACCGGCTCAGGTCCGTGTATGGCCGGCTTCTCGGGTTCACGCTTGACCTTCGGTGGACGATGGCGCTGGTCGCCGTTCTGATCGGCGCGGCGGCGGTACCGCTCTACCAGAACTCGCGGAAGGAACTCGCGCCTACGGAGGACGAGGGGTTCATCTTCGTGGTCTTCCAGTCCGCGCCCGACGCGACCCTCGGCTACACGCTCAAGGGTGTCGGCCAGGTGGCCCACAACATGGGCACCTTTGATGAGCACGAGTCGTTCTTCAACGTGACCTTCGCCACCGGCGGCTTCGGGGGGATGAAGGCGATCAACTGGAAGGACCGCGAGCGCACCACCGCGGACATGATGGGCCAGGCGTACGGTGCGCTCTCGGGCATCACGACGGTTACCGCGTTCCCCCGCTTGCCGCCGCCGCTCCCGGGCGCGGGCCAGTTCGACGTTGAGCTGCTCGTCACCAGCACCGACGAAGCCCAGGACATGTCGCCGATCGCTGGGCAGTTGATCGGCGCGGCGTTCGGCAGCGGTAAGTTCCTCTACGCCGACGCGGACCTCAAGATCGACCTTCCGCAAACCCGCTTGGTGATTGACAAGCGCCGCGTCGCAGACCTCGGGCTCGACCTCGCGGCGGTCGGCCGCGACCTGTCGATCCTGCTCTCCGGCGCGTACGTGAACCGGTTCAACTACGACGGGCGCAGCTACAAGGTGATCCCGCAGGTCGCCGAGGTCGCCCGGGTCTCGCCCGAGCAGCTCCTCCAACTGAAAGTCCGGACCAACGACGGTGGACTTGCCGCGGTGTCCTCGTTCGTCAAGCTCGAGACCGTCACCGCGCCTCGCACCCTGAACCGTTTCCAACAGCGGAACAGCTTCAAGGTCTACGGCGGCGTCGCGCCCGGTGTCACGAAAGAGGAAGCCCTCACCGCGCTGGAAGAGGCCGCGAAGAAGATCCTGCCCGCCGGCTACACACTGGACTACGCCGGCGAGAGCCGCCAGATTCGCAACGAGGGCAGCAGCCTCGCGGCGACCCTCGGCTTCGCGCTCTGCCTGATCTACCTCGTGCTCGCGGCGCAGTTCGGGAGCTTCAGAGACCCGCTCATCGTGCTCCTGGGCTCCGTGCCGCTGGCGATCTCTGGCGCGCTCATCTTTACGTACATCGATCTCACGACGATCAACATCTACTCGCAGGTCGGGCTTATCACGCTGGTCGGCCTGGTCGCCAAGAACGGCATCCTGATCGTCGAGTTCGCCAACACGCTGCAGGAGCAGGGCCTCTCGAAGGTCGAGGCGGCCAAGCAGGCCGCGACCACGCGACTCCGGCCCATCCTCATGACCAGCGCCGCCACTGTCTTCGGCCACTTCCCGTTGGTGCTCGTCACCGGCGCGGGCGCCGAGGCCCGGAACTCGATCGGTATCGTGCTCGTGACCGGGATGTCGATCAGCACGCTCTTCACGCTTTTCGTGGTCCCCTCCGTGTACGTGCTCATCGCGGCGAAGAAGACTCGACACGACTCAACCGAGCCCGCGGTTCAGGGTGCGCCGTCCCCGGCCGTGCTTCCCAGCCCGGCGCACTGAGCACGACCTTCCGCTTTCATCAGGCCCCTTCGGCCACAGCGAGCTTCGCTTCGCAGGCGGCCGTGACCTCCGCGAGTCTCGCGGCGGTCTGTTCGGCCGGCGCCAACTTCTCATCGGCCGCGGTGCGAGCGGCGAGTGCGCGGGCCTCTGCATCTGCCGCGGCGGCCGCGAGCTTCTGAACCTCGGCGGGCAGAGACTCCGATCGCGCGGCGAGCGCGTTGAGTTCCGCGGCCACGCGGTCGTGCTCGGCTTTCGCGGTGTCCCTCGCGGACATCGAGGCTCCGAGCGCGGTTTCCGCGGCGACGAGCGAACCACGCAGCGCATCGAGAGCCTCTTCCGCCTTCGTCGCGGCCGCCGCGAGCCCCGCGTCCTGCGGTGCCCGGGTCGATTTCTCCCGCAGCGCCGCCGCGGTGGTCGCGAACGACGCGACATCGGCCGCGCGTTCGTCCCTGGTGTTGATGGCTGGTGGAACCTGCCCGCTCGCGCTCACGAGCGCCGCGACCCTTTTTGTCAGTCCGGAGCGCATGGTCTCGATGCGTGCCGCGATGCCCTGAAGCTCGAGTTCCGCCGCGGCCCGAGCTTCGGTCGCCTGGCGGGCGGTCGCCTGGGCCGCTGCCGACGCTTCGACGGCGGGGCGGGCCGCTTCCCGCTGCTCCGCGAGTTTCAGCGCGAGCGCATCGAGTTCGACGCGGAGAACGCCGGCTTCGAGTCTGGCGACCCGTCGCTCGCACGCCGCGCGATCCGCCTCGCGCTCGGCGAGCAACCGGGCCGCTTGCTCGGAGGCTGCTTTCGCCTTCGCCGAGTCCTCCGTGGATTTTACGAAGGCCGCCTCCGCCACCTGGGCCGCGCCGACCGCGCCCGTGACGACGGACTCGGCCGTTCGTTCGTTCGCGACCGCGCCGCCGTGCCGGCCGCGTGCCTCGCGGGCCGCCCGGGTCGCCGCTTCCTTCGCTTCGCTCGCCACCGCGGCGGCCGCCTTGGCTTTATCCGCGGCGTCGAGGGCGGCGCGGACTCGACCCGAGGACTCGGTTGCCTTCGTTTCGGCTGCGGAAACCGCTTCGTTCGCGGTCCGAGCGGCGCTCTCCGCGGCTTCCGCCGCTGCTCTGCGCTCGGGCGAATCGGACTGTGACGCCGCGGACCTGGCCGCGACCGCCGCTTCGTCGAGCTTCGCCCGTTCGGATCGGGCTGCCGCGAGCTGAGACTGCGCTGCGCCGTCGGCTTCGACCAGGGAGCGGAGCTCGCCGAGCGCGGCTTCAACCCCGCGCACCGCCGCGCCGACGGCCGCGTCCGACCCCGCGGCGGCTGCCTCCAAGCGCTCCGCTTCGACACGCGCGCTCTCGACCGCGGCGATCGCCTCGGCACGCGCGGCCTCTGTCGTTCGAACCGCCGCGAGCGCGGCGTCTCGCGCGGTCGATGCCGCGGCCAAGGCCCGATCGGCCTGCGCGGCGAACTCGGCCGCGGCCGCGGCTCCGACCCCGGCTTTCTCGCGGGCTCCCGCGGCCGTTGCGAGCGCTTCCCGCTGCGCCCGCAGGCGCTCTTCGAGCGGGGGCGGGTTGAGGTCGAGCGTGCCGGAGGGTTTGGCGCTCTCCGCGTCGAACGCGAGCGCGTTCCCCATCAGGTCTGTCGCGATCACCCGGCCGCCGAGAGGATCGAGTGCCGCCGCGATCGCGAGGTCGCCGAGCCCCGCGAACTGCTTCAGCTCCTTGCCGTCCGTGTCCCACAACTTGCAGAGTCCGTCGCGGCCCGCGGTGAGGACCTTCCCGTCTCGCGTGAACTCGACGGACAGCACGCCGGGTCCGTGGGCCCGCCACTCCTTGACCATGCGGCCCTCGGTCATCTCCCAGAGACGGACATTGCCGTCCTCGCCGCAACTGGAGAGGAGGTTTGAGTCGGCGCTGAACGCGACTCCGGTGATCGCGGACGCGTGACCGCCGAGCGAGAGGTACGCCGCGTCGCCCTCGGCCTCCCACACGTAGAGCCCTCCCGCTCGGTCGGCGGTCGCGAGGAGCACGCCGTCGGGGCTGTAGGAGAGCGCGGTGATCCAGTCGGTGTGCTTCGTGATGCGGTTGAGGAGCGTGCCGTCGGCGAGGCTGTACACCTTCACGATCCGGGCCGGACCGCCCAGGGCCACGCGGTCGCGCTGGCGCCGCATGTCCGCGGCGAGTACGCAGTCGAGCTCGTCGCCCAGCGTCGCCACCGGTTCGCCACTCGGCATCGACCACACGCGAACGCACCCGTACTCCCCGTTGATGCCTCCCCCGCTGAGAAGATACTTGCCGTCGCCGCTGTACCGGACGATCTTCGGCGATCCGCGTGGGAACGGCAGCGCGCCGAGCAGCTCGCACCCTGTGGTCGAGTACACCAGCACCTGGCGGTGCGCCGCGATCGCGACCACGGCCAGGCCCGGGTGTGCCGCGACGTCGAAGCCTGAGACCGGTGCCGCGACAGCGACCGCGCTGGCTTGCGGGAGACGCGGGGGAGTGGAGTCCGGCTTCGCGTCGTCGGCGGGCGTGGCGACGACGATGCTCGCGCGGGCCTTGGCCGGTGCAGCACCGGCGCGTTCGAGGCAGCCTCCCGAGATCCACGCGCGG